>JAZUHD010000028.1:0-27263 GCA_045641545.1 Candidatus Nanosyncoccus sp. | reverse complement strand
GTTCTCAGATCCCCGAGGCTTATCGCAGAGTCCTACGGCCTTCATCGGTATTGATTGTCAAGGCATCCACTATCAGTGCCCTTATGTACCTTTTTATGCATTGACTTAACTAACAATCGTTGTTCGATTATTAAATGTCGTCAATTTAAAATCTTTATCGTTATTTCTTCAAATTGTTAATTCGGGAATTTTAAAGAAGAGTTTTGAGCGCGTGAAGCGACCTCAAAGATTCCTCGCTTTTCCTTATCTTTTTTACAGAGGTCGCAAAGAAGCGACTTGCTTAACTGCAGACGATTATATCGCACTTCTCGGACTAATGCAACCCCTTTTTTCGACTTTTTTTCACTTTTTTTGACTTTTTTACAAAAACAGGGGTAGATTGCCCGAAAATTGCCTGTTTTCTCTTGACATTTTTTGTGTTTTGTGGTATACTCATAGAGAATGGCGTCTTAGACGCCAGTAGCACATTTCAAATCTTTTTATGGATATGTGCTGTGATTTTTATATTTTTAGGGAGGGCTAAAAATGTCAGAAAAAATTAATGGCGACATGAGTATTCAGGAAATGGTTCTCGTGATGAGCGAGGGCAACCCCGGAGCAATCGTAGTAATCGTGGATATGCTGACCAAACCGTCAGGGTTCTTCGATATTCTTATGCTGGACAGCTTGGATATTCGCGGATCAAAACTTTATATGCTTCACAATGATTGCTGCAGCAGAGACCCCGCAAAGTTCGAGAGAACATTGATGGCAATTCGCCACAGCGTCTTTACTACCGAACAGATCCACAACAATCTGGAAAGAGGTTACGCAATACCGTTTATCGATGATTTGATAAAAATCGATGATGTTCCGCCTTATGGTGAAAATTTCGGACCGGATCATCCCATGTGGGACACATGGTGCAAAGCGCAGAAAGAATCGTTCGAGCGCCGCTCTTAAGTACGCACATTTTCTTAATTCCGCACCCCTCTTCGGAGGGGTTGTTTTTTTAGTCTCAATTTCGAACATATCAATCTTATCGCTGGGGTAAATTTGACATTTTAACATAAGTGTGATAGAATAAAAGAATAGCCCTGTTTGAGGCCAGGACATTTCTTTTGAGTGATTATTGTTCCTGTTCGAGATAGAATTCGCAGATTGCGCAGCCTTTCAATACGAAAATCACCTTTGCGAAGGCTTTTTCGTCGAATTTGTCATAGATTCTGCCGGCGGAATAGGTTCCACGGGCGACGGTTCTGACGGAGTTGGCGACATATAGGTCATCTTCAGGCAGCATCGTAATATCTTTCGATGTTTCTGCATCTATTTCTTCGAGAGTTTCAGCTTCGACTCTGTAGGCGATAATGGCCTCATCATCATAGGCACTGTCGATTTCTTTTTCAAGGCACAAAATATCACCGACCGACAATGTTTCATCTCGATCGAGAACGGTAATGAAAATTTTTTCTTCTTTTATCATGTTTTTATTTTATCATGTTTGGTAAGAGACTGAGTTTTTCTCAATATTTTGACTGAAAAGCCTAATGATTTGCAAAGATAAAATTGTAGTTTTTTAATTTTGTCATATAATTTCTTTATGTCGAACAAGGAAAATGCCGATGAATTGAAAGATGTAAAAGACCTTGAAATGAGACTTTTTGATTCGATCGAAAATGAACTAATCGCTCTCAGGAAATTAGTCGATTCGGACATTGAGATTGCTGAAAAAATCAATTACGAAAGATACAAACGACTTTATGATTTAAGAGCTGATATTGACGACGGGCTTTCCATGATTTTTAGTTTAAAAAATATGCTAAAAAGTCGAAACACCGTCGAGAGTTTTGGGCGATTATCAAAAATATCTGATGGGCTACATGATTTTATTGAAAGCATTTATCACGATTTGGACGAGTTTTAGATTCTCTAAAAGCTTCCGATCATTTGCAATTCTGCCGTAGAACTATCGGATTAATATTTTGAAAAAATTATTTTTATGCTATAATTGGTGCTCAAGTCTGACAGGTCGTTTGACCGGGCCGAAAGGCAGCAACTGCGGGACAGCAATACCAATAATATTACTGCCATTTTGGCTAAGGAAAACATGTTAGAAAAGTTCAGAACGAACGCGATGCGCGTTTCTATTATTTCAATCATTATTAATTTATTTCTTGCTGGCTTGAAGCTTTTTGCTGGAATTTTTGGAAATTCAAAAGCTTTGATTGCGGACGCAATTCATTCAGCCTCGGACGTCTTCACAACAGTCATCGTGATTGTTTCCCTGTTTGTTTCTTCGAAATCGCCAGACAAAGAGCATCAATATGGCCATCAAAAATATGAAAGTTTGGCGACACTCATTCTCGGCGGACTGCTTGGATATGTCGGAATTAAAATCGGAATTGACGGAATTTCCTCGATTGCTGAAAAAAGTTATCTGGAAATCACTGCGCCAACTTTGATTACTGCGATTGCGGCGGTTGTTTCCATTGTTGTGAAGGAAGTAATGTTTCACGCAACAATGCGAGTTGCGAAAAAGGAACATAGTTCAGCACTCAAAGCCGATGCTTGGCATCACCGTTCCGACGCGTTTTCTTCGATTGGAAGTTTGATTGGCGTCGTTTTTGCAATGTGTGGTTTTTCGATTATGGACGCAATTGCAAGTATTATTATTTGTATTTTTATTCTAAAAACGTCTATTGATATCATTATAGAATCTGTAAAATCTTTAACAGATTCGGCCTGTGACCAAAAAACTATCAAGAGGCTGCGAAAAATTATTTTGAGCGTTGACGGGGTTTCCGGAATTGATTTATTGAAGACCAGGGTGTTTGGTTCTGGATTTTATGTTGATGTTGAGATTTCTGTTGACGCGAAGTTATCACTAGAAGACGCGCACGGCATTGCCGAAAAAGTTCACGACAAAATTGAAGAAAAAATTCCGGAAGTTTTGCATTGTATGGTTCATATGAATCCTGAAGAAAAAAAGAGCCGCTAGCGCGGCCCTTTTTATTTCAAAGCGTTCCAAACAGCGCGTTTGTCGAGTTCGATATGTTTCAGGCGAGAGGTAATTTCTGTTTCTGCAATATTCAGAGTTCGTTTCAAAACTGGGACTTCTTTCATTTTCTCGAAGAAAGCAAAGAATTTGTCAGACTCTTCCTGAGTTTTTATCGTGCCGGCGGTGTAGCGCGGATAATCCTCGACGGATTTTTCGCCAACCATCTTCTCAACATAATCCCAATTTTCAAAAAGCCAGTTCAGAGCCTGCGTTTTTGTTTTGTGGTTGCGGCGGAGATAAATGTAAAGATATAGGTGGTCTTGGGGCTTCACGATTTCTGGCTCTTTCAGAAGCTTGAGGAGTTTCTCAACGCTTTCTGGGAGACGAGCATTTGTGAGGGCACAGAGGAGAGAGAACTTCAACTCTGGATCGGAAATTTCTTGATATTTTTCGAGATATTTATCAAACAGGTCGCTTTCTTCGAAATAAAACTTCGCAGCGATGACATTATAACGAATTTCCGGGTGGATTTCGTAAAAATCATCCTTGTAAAGGCGGGCGAGTTCGGAAAGAACCGGCAAATCATCTGTATAATGTGCAATTCCGAGGAGCGCAGCACGCAGACGAGTGTCGTTGTCTGTGTCGTTCTTTTTTGGTTCAATACCAATTTTCTGGAGATTTGGAGTGATTAGTTCACGAAGGAAGGCTTTCAGTTTCTCTTCTTCGGTCGTTTCTGGCATGAAAAAGAGTTTTATGTCGGCAATAATTGAAAGAATGATATCCCAAATTGAGGCAGATGTTTCGTTTTTGAATTCTGGAAGAAGTTCAAGGAGTGAAGCAGAGGAGACGATTGGGGTTTTCGCAAGAAGCATGCGATCAATCATTAAACGAAGACGTTGTTCGAGACTCAGGTTATCGAAGTTTTTGATCATATCGGAAAATTCTGGTCCACTCAGGTTCAGAAGATAATGGCCGGACATATCGTCAGCAATTTCTGGGAGCGGCCAGGTCGTTTCGTCGGTGTTTCCGGAAAAGAGAAATCTTTGGGAAGTGCCATCAGTAATGACTGGATAGCCAGATTGAGAAATCCAGGCGTGCATAAAGTTTTTGACGTCAAAATCGGCATATTTTTGGAGTGAAGCCCAGAGATCGTCGCCGATTGTGTTTTTGTAGGCGAATTTTTTGAAATAGTCTTTGATTCCCTTAAAGAATTTCTTCTCGCCCATCAAGCGAATCAACATTAGCATCAAGCGCGCACCTTTCGCATAGACAATTGCTCCGTCAAAGAGAGTAGCAATTTCTGCTGGGTCGTTAACCTCTTGTTTTACGGCTTGAACACCATCGAGGGCATCGCGACGCAAGGCGGACAAGCAATCGCCAGTGAAGAAATCTTCCCAAATGTTGTATTCGGGGTGAATATGATTGACGGCATAATATTCCATAACGCTCGCAAAACTTTCATTCAACCAAAGATCATTCCACCATTCCATCGTCACGAGATCACCAAACCACATATGAGCGAGCTCATGAGAAACAGTGACGGCGACGGATTTTTTTGAATCGAGAGAAGAAGTCTCATCAACGAGCAGGCAAGACTCGCGAAAAGTGACAAGTCCCCAGTTTTCCATGGCGCCAGCTTCAAAGTCCGGGATTGCAACTTGGTCGAGTTTCTTCAAAGGATAGGCCGTATCAAAAAGATCGTCATAATATTCGAGAGACTTTTTGGCAATATCGTTGGCAAAGTCGGCAGTTGCTTCTTTTTGATTCAGAGGAACGTAGGTCGTGATTTCTACGCCATTGGCATTTTTAACGGATTTTTTGTGGAATTTGCCAATCACAAATGCCAAGAGATAGGTCGACATCCTTGGAGTAGTCTCGAAAAATGTTGTATTTTTTACAACATTTTTGGCGGGCATATTTGAGATGACGAAATCATCCTTATCTGGAACGGTAATCTCAAGATCGAAAGTGGCTTTTGCTTCTGGTTCATCGATACATGGGAAACATTCTCGAGCATAATGCGACTCAAACTGAGTGGAAATGATTTTTTCTGTCTTTTTTTCGTGTTTATAGGTACTGAGATAGGCGCCCTGCATGTTTTCGTTCAGGGAGCCATGGAAGCCTATTTCGATGGTTTCGTTTGAATTTGGGGCTCCTACGAGGCTCAGAATGCCATTTTCTAATTTGAAATCCACTTTTTCGTCATTTTTCTTGACATAATCAACCTCTGTTCCGACACAGTGAAATTTGACCGTTTCTGATTTTGATTCACCGGAGATAACGACTTTTCCTTCTCTAGTTTTTTTGTGTTTGTCGAGGTTTAGTGATAATTTGTAATCTGTTGGGTTAAAAAAATTAATTAAACGTTCCATTTGAAATTAATTATATATTATTTTGATATTTTCGCTTACCAAGCGATGTATTTGTCGAGCCAAAGATTGAGTTCGGCTTTGTCTTTGTAGCGTTCCGTATCTTCGTCTGCATCTGCTTTGAGCCAGGAAACGATTTCTCCGTTTTTTATAATAACGAAGGATGGATAATATTTGACTTTTTCGAACATGGAGGTTTCTCGTGCGTCAGCAAACATAATTTCATAGACTTTGAGATTTTTTTCATCCATGGTTTCTTTGGAAATTTTTTCCAAACCATCGGCAGTAATACAGCCATCTTGGTCGACGAAGACAAGAAAAGATTTCTTCTCTTCCTTGAGTTTTTCATATTCCTCACCAGAAATACGAACAAACTCGGAAGAGCCAAATTGATCGTCATCGAGTTCGAATTTTTGATTTGAAAAAACGGAAAATAAAATCCCGAAAACTCCGACAATAAGGAAAATTACTCCAAAAATGATACAAAGTTTTCGAGAACGAGACATGGTTATTTGTTTTCTTCTTTAATTTTTACGAGATTTTCGAAGTCAATGTCGTGATATGGGACTTTATAGAAATCGTAGACGGTTTCACCTTTGGAGTTTTCGCGTTTTACTTGAATATTATTGCTGCCAGCATATGACCAGTACGCGCCAATATTATAGATTTTTGACTCATCCCAACCTAGAGAGACAAGCATAGTTTTTGTCATACCGGCGTACCCCCCACCGCCACACATCAAGAAAATATATTTATCTTTTGGAAATAATGCTTCAAGCATAGAAAGAGATTCTTCGTAATTTGCTGTATATTTTCCATCTTTTTGCGTGAAGAGTGTTTTGCCAGTGTAAGTTTCACCAACTGACTCAGGGAGACCAGAAACATTAACTAGGTATGGCAGAGGCACAACTTCGAAACCACGGACAAATCCGGAAAGATAGGAGTCACCGCCGATTGATTCATAATCGCCAGGGTCTTTCAACATGCGCATATCACGGTAGACAGAATCAGAACGATCCAAATAATTATCAATTGTTGACTCGTTAATATTTTTGTCGATACCGAATTCTCCACGTTGGCCTTCGGATAGTTCTCCGGCAGGAAGCGGAGCAAGTTGTCCGGCTTTATCAATTGCTGGTTTCAAAGTTGCGACACCAATACCAAATCCTGCGACTACACAAATAAGGACCGCAGCGACTACAGACAAAAGATGTTTATTATCGTTTTTAGTAGATTTTTTAGAATCTGTCATTTTTACCTCGCATTTATTTATTCTTTTATAATATCACAATTCAACCCCAATTGCAGGTTCATTTGGGCATTTTTCTAAGATTTTTTTAATGGCGGTTTTTTCTGAGTCCGTCACCCATAAATCATATTTATATTTTACGGAAACTTGACGCGCCACGTATTGGCAACGGAAAGCTTTGTTTGGAGGAAGCCAAGTCGAGGCATCGCCGTCAGACTTTCCTTGATTTGTTGCTGAGTCGACCGCCAGCAAATTTAGCGGATCGGTCGCCAACTCTTTCCTTTTTTCTTTCGTGAGATTTTGGGCACCTTTTTGCCAGGCATCCGAGAGAGCCACAACATGGTCAATTTGAACGCCGTCGGAGATTTCTGTTTTTTGATAGAAAACTAGGTGTGAGCCAGTATATGGTTCGTCATATTCTCCAGACATTACTGAACAATTATCGTCTGCAAGAACCGCCGAATCTCCAAATTCACGCTTGATAATTCTTTGACGTAAATTACATCCGTCAATAGTTGGCCATGACGAATAAAATTCTTCTCGAGTGTAGCCAGTTTTTGGAGCACGGCCTTTCACTTCAATCTTTTCCAGAACCTCCGTTGCGAGCGGAGAATTTTCATCTGGTTCAGTAACAGCAATCGCATCTAATTCGTCACTCGAACTTTCACCCGAGCCGGCCAAAATATATTCGGTATTGTAGCTTTCGGGATTCGCAATTAACCACCAAGCGACGCCGCCGGTTAATATTAAGGCAATGATTACTCTTCGGAATTTATATTTCACAAGTAAACATTATCATAATTTAGAGATTTTTGACAAGTTCATCGAGGCCGTAAATTTTTTCAGAAACATCATTAATAATTTTTTCATAATTACCTCCACCATGATTTGTTAAAACAACAACAATATACGGACTATCAGTTTCAAAAATTCCAGTATCATGAAAAACACTACCCCACGAGCCATATTTGTGCAAGACTTTTTGAGAGTTGTTGAATTTTAGGCAATTATAGTTGTCGTTATTAAAATAACTTTTTAGTTCTTCTCCGTTTTGATTTGTTTCGAAAAATTCCCAAAGTTTTTGCCAAGTGATAAGTTGATTATCTACTGTTGTGTCGGAATAATATGTATTTGAGCGGTCAGCCATAAAATTTGTTAGACCGAGATTTTCGCCATAAGATCTTAAATTTTTCAATCCTATTTGGTTTGCAACCGACTCATAGGCTTCATTGCTACTTACAGAAATCATGGGTTTAATAAGGCTTTTTAGTGAGCTCGTGAGATTCATGTTTTCATATGCATAAAGTGCGGCGATTGATTTAATTGTACTTGCACCATAATATGACTTTTCTGGATTATATTTATATGTATAGTTGTTATTTAGATTTTGATAGCCAATGCTCAGATTATAATTCTTGGTTTTTAGATAATTTTCGAGACTTCGAATGTAAAAATCTATATCTTTTGTTTCGAATGTATAGTCTTTCTCGACAATAATTTCTCTAGACGCTGTTGCGAAATTTCCATAATCGTCAGCTACAGAATATTTAATTGTATAATTTCCTGGCGTTTTTTCATCTAAATTGCTCTCGACAACAATACGATCCGTTAAATCCTGGCCATTATCGATTGCACTGTATCCCGGATCTTCATAGAGCTCATCGACAAGAATCGTAGCTGTTGCTTTTCCTCGCAGGATAATTTCCGGAATCGTTGTATCAGTAAATACTTCTTCTGCCGTATTCTTACATAATAACGCTGTAATAATAATAGTAACAACAAGAATAACTTCAACGTAAACCGCTCTTCGAACCATCATGCGTCGATATTTACGCCGTCTTTCCGCTTTAGTGTCTGCCATACTTTATGTTATAGCACTTTTAAAAGTTTTTCAGAATAGACTATTGTTCTGTCTTCGTTTTGTCTTCGAGCTTTTTGTGGTTTTTTACTAGAATAAGAGCGGCTCTGTAGATGGTTAGGTAAGCCGTGGCATAGAGTAATCCACCAAAAATATCTGTCGCCCAATGTGCACCCGAAAGAAACCTGCCAACCACAATAAATGCGGCAGAAAAAGTCAAAATCGCGTTAACGGCTTTTAAGCGACCTACATTTTTGTGAAACATTAAATTAGAAATAACGATACCGAAGCAAATACACAAGATGAGCATCGTATGCGATGACGGAAAAGAAGGCTCCAATTCGCCATCCAGCAAAACTGGACGATAATTGACGGCAAATTTATTAAATGCGACATACGTCGCAAAGGCGACAGCAAATAAGCCGCCAAGAGTAATAAGTTCATGATCAACTTTTACTAAACTTTTGCGTTTTAGTAATTGAATGATGCCAGTTATTCCATAAATAAGTGCAAAAAGGATTGGAACATATCCAGCAATGTCGGTCATTTTATAGAGAGTTTCGTTGAATGGCAAAATGTTGTTGACTGAATAGTTTATTGTCGAAAAACCAATTGCTTCACATTGTATATTTCCATACCTTGGCAATTCTTCTTGGCCGATATTATCATAGCGTTCATCGTCGCCGTAGCACGAATTATTTATATCAACTTTCGAAACTGCAAATGTAAGGGCGCCTGCAGCAATCGCAAAAATTAGTCCTATTGCGAAAAATATTCTAGCTTTCTTCATGAGTAAAATTATACCATGTTATAATTAAAAGATGAGAAAAGAAAAATCTTGCGGAGCTGTCGTCATAAAAGATGGAAAAATATTGCTCGAAAAACAGACGAATGGTTTTTGGAGTTTTCCGAAGGGGCATGTCGAAGGAGATGAAACGGAATTCGAAACCAGTATTCGTGAAACCTTCGAGGAGACCGGTATTAAGATTCTACTTGATAGTTCAAAACAATTTACGCTACATTATTATATTCCGGAGCTAGATATAGACAAGGATGTTATTTTGTATATCGGCGAAGTACTTGATGATTCTAAATTTCAAAAACAGGCCTCAGAAATTGTCGAGTTAAGATGGATACCAATTACTGAAGTGGAAAATTATTTTACGCGCCAACCATGGCTTGATGTTTGGGATGAGATTCTCCAAACTTTGCAGTAGCCACCAAAATGCGATTTATCGCCAGATTTCGTGCTCGAAATATTGTTCTTGAAATTCGGTTAGAGCTTCAATTTGTTCATTCGAATACTCTTTTCCTTCTGGGACGATAATTAATTTGTCATCATCATCGTTAGTTCTATGGATTATTGCTACGCATTTCCCTTTAAAATTTTCTACTGAATCAAAAACGCCCAGAACATAACAGTCTAGCTCCTCGCCATCAGGTGCTAATGTTCCAGGTATAAATCCATAATTAATTGGATATATTTGTCCGTTTTTTGGATGGCGTGATCCCAATGGACGGTCAATTTTAACTTCAACTACTTGTTTTAAAAATTTTTTTGAATCCATAACTTTATAATAACATTTGATATTCAAATTGTTTGATTTGTTTTATCAAAAAATCGCCACAAGGGCGACTTTCTTTTATTCTTTTCGATTTCCTACAATGCTATGGTTGTAGTTTATTTATGGTTCATATTTTATGATATAATTTATAGAGATAAAAATTAAGAAATCACAGGTTGGTTATGAATTTAAAGATAGGAATCTTGAAATTTTAAACTAACCTGCGACCACATATATAATGGTTCCGATTCTTGCAAATTACATACTGAACAGCAAAAATTTGTCTTATTTCGGAAGCTAAGAATCCTATTTTTTATATTCAATTTTGCAAGTTCCAGCAAAGTCATTTTCGAACATCTTTTCAAATTCTTGCAAGTATTTTTGAACCCCTACTCTTTTTGAATATGCTTGCTGCTCGTCTAAGTCATAGTCCATATTTACTGCAGAATATCCAACAATCTCTTCTTCATTAAAATATAAGGTTATAGTCATATTATCCGCAGTAGCGTAAGTTGAAGTGCAAGTCATCTTATCGTTATTATTAAAAACTATCGCAAGGACAATACCTACAATCAAAAAGATACAAAGGAAAGGAATTATTATACATAGCGCAATTTTTAAGCCTTTATTCTTTTTTGGCGGTTTCATAGCGTCGATTTGCGATGGCGGCAAATTTTGTTGTTCTTGTGCAGTCGAGTTAATTATTGGTTCAGCTACTGGCTGCGGGTTCGAATTGGTTGGTTGACTTTGCGGATCCATAAATAATTCCTATATTAAAATTCTTATATTTATTATAGCATATAGTTTACTAAAAAATATGATATAATTTATAGAGATAAAAATTAAATTTACAGGTTGGTTATGAACTTAAAGATAGGAATTGTTGGATTACCAAATGTCGGAAAATCGACACTTTTTAATGCCCTGACAAACGCAGGAGCGCTCGCCGCGAATTATCCGTTTGCGACGATTGAACCTAACGTCGGGATTGTTCCGGTGCCAGACGCACGTTTGAATGTTCTTGCGAAAATGTATGAAACGGAAAAAATCGTTCCGGCAACAGTGGAATTTGTGGATATTGCTGGACTTGTTGCGGGAGCGAGCAAGGGTGAAGGGCTCGGAAATAAATTCCTCGCTAATATTCGTGAGTGCCAGGCGATTTGTCACGTTGTGCGCGCGTTCGTTAACAACGATATTGTTCGCGCAGATAATAAAATCGAGGAAGATATTCTCGCTCAGGCAAAAGATGATATTGATATTATTAATCTCGAACTTGAACTTGCTGACGACGAAACAAAAGCAAAAATCGCAGCAAAAAGAAAAAAAGACCCGAGCGATGAAAATATTCCATTTTTGACAGAAAAGCCCGTGATCTATATGTTTAATGTTGATGAATCTGGATTAATTGACACAAATCTTCGCGAGAAATTATCAGAAATGGTTGCGCCAGCGCAAGCTGTGTTTGTTAATGCGAAACTCGAAGAAGAAATGGCAGGAATGTCACATGAGGAAAAAATGGAGTTTCTCTCAAGTTATGGAGTTTCCAATGATGCAATGGGCGAATTGATTCAAGCGGCATATAAAACCCTCGGGCTTCAAAGTTTTTTGACTGCTGGAAAAAAGGAAGTTCGTGCCTGGACGATCAAGCAAGGTTCGACAGCGCCACAAGCTGCCGGGACAATCCACACGGATTTTGAGCGTGGATTTATTGCAGCTTCAATTTGTAACTATGACGATTTAGTTCGACTTGGTTCGGAAAAGGCTGTAAAAGAGGCCGGGTTGCTCAGGACCGAAGGAAAAACATATGTAATGAAAGAGGGGGATGTTGTGGAATTTAAATTCAACGTCTAATAAATAATAGGAGGTAAAATGCAAGACGATCAGGTTCCAAGTTGGGAAAAAGCGCCAGGAGAGAAAGCTAAGGACGAGGAGGTTTCTCAAGAAAATACCGATAGGGCAGACGAATTCGCGAGCGCAATGGAAACCGCGCCTGAATTCGCTGGTGATAATCCGGAAGAGTATGATGATGAGATTGCAGGAGCGGCATCATTAATAAACTACGGCGTTAATGCTGCAGCAAATGAAATGGGGGTCGGTTTCGTCGTTGATAAGATTTGCGAATTTGATCCGTCCGGATTAGATGATCCAATTAAAGGACTCTACGAACATCTCGGAGTCGATACTCCGGAAGAGCGAGAGGAGCTCCGCGACGAACGCCAAGGCATAAAAAATCGCGAAATTGGATTCGCGGCGGATAGTCCAAACGCGCAGCCGGTCAAGAAGCGCTCACGAGAAGGCGCAATGCAAGCTATCAAAGATCTGAAGGAACTAGTTTTATCAGTTAAAACAGACCCAAAATATGATTCTCTTCGAGCCGAAGCAAGTGCTATGAGAATGAATGTTTTTGATTACGCCGTGCGTGGTTATGAAAAACAGGATTTTGTGACGCTAATGCGCGTTCTTGCCGAGCAACGAGAAATAGAGGAAGAATCTCTCAATGATGACTCAGATGAAAAACTCGACGATAAATCAAATGAAAAAGAATTGGAAGAAATGCGGAATAATATCTACCAACTTTACAACGATACCCCCGAGAAAAATGATGGCAATAAAAGTGGCGAAATCCCCGGTAGTGAAGTATTAATAGATCAAAAGGCGGCATAGGGATGAAAGACAAGGAAAAAGAAAAATCCAAAAAGATCAAAACCTCCCTTTCTCAACCGGTGCGCGCCGCGATGATTGCGCTTTCTATTCTGCAAATTATTTTTGGGTTGATTATGTGCTTTACTTCGAAAATAGCTTCGGAGGCGTTGTTTTCGGCTTTCGAAGATTCGATGCAGAAGGTTGGAGTAACTTACGAGGATGAGGAAACACAAAAAGCTTATGACGAAACCGTGGCGGGACTAAAGACGGCGTTTGAAAATTCTTGGATCTTATTTATATTCAACGGAACAATCATAGTTGTTGCTAATATTTTTATTCTTGTCTGGGGAATACAAGAAAAATTATTAATCAAAAAGCCAAAAGTCATTACTCTATGCGCCGTTTCTTTCGCATTTAGTAATTCCTATAACATTTTCTTTTCGATTGTGTCATTAATAATAGCCATTGCAGTAAAGAGAAAAATACCAGAAGATTTTGGCAATAAACAGAAGAAATTGAAAGTCAAATTTGACGATAAAAAATAAGCTCCGTTCGACGGAGCCTATAGACAGGACATTTATTACATTTTCACGCAAGTCAAGTCAGTGGGAACCACGTGTCTAGATTGAAGTCTTTTCCAGAGACAGCGGCAGCGGCGAGAAGCGGAGAAAAGTTTTTCGCTAAGCTTGGCTGAAATTTCAAAAAACTTTCAGCCGCAAAAGTCATTTGTTTAAGTTTTTCTGACGTAATCATCTCAAGCGCTGTTCCGCGAAATTCATTTTTGCGATATTTTACTTCCGTAAAATAAACGTGATCGTCTTTCAAAGAAATAATGTCGATTTCGTAAAAAGGTGTCTTGAAATTTCTGGAGATAATTTCGTGTCCATTCTTTTCGAGAAAATCGGCAACCACAGTTTCGCCACGATTCCCTTTTTCGGTCGTCGTTTCCTTCTTTAAATTTTTGGGGATTATTTCATTTCCAACGATTTTGGCAATTGGTTTGAAACTTTTCCTATGTTCTGAGGTTATACCGAAGTTTTCAATAGCTTTCTGATGAGCAGCAGTTCCATATCCAACGTGTGTTTCAAAACCATATTCAGGAAAAATTTCAGAAAGTTTTTCCATATAGTTATCCCTTGCGACTTTTGCGATTATCGATGCGGCGGAGACTTCTTTGATTAGGAAATCGGCTTTTTTCAAAATTGTAACGTGCTTTTCTAGGCTGGTGCCTGCCAGAAAGTTAACCGTACCATCAATGATAACTTCAGTAAATGGCACTTTTTCGCGCCGAACATTTTCGACGGCGCGACGTGCGGCGAGCTTCAAAGAGTTCGACATACCGATTGAGTCGAGTTCGCGACTGGAAACCCAACCAAGACCAGTCGCCGGAGCCTCTCTCAAGATAATTTCATTTAATTCTTCTCGTTTCTTTTTGGAGAGTTTTTTTGAGTCAGTTAGGCCCTCAATCCAATCCGGTTTTTCTTCTGGCAAAATTACCGCACCAATGACAAGAGGTCCAGCCCATGGACCTCTGCCAACTTCATCAATTCCAAGAATAGCCATGGAATTATGTTATCTATTTTGTTAGTCAATGTCAAATCCGCGATTTAACATTTTCGCAGAGACAGCGCCAAGCGCCGCAACCAATGCAATATAAATAAATCCACTCTCAATCAACATATTCTTTGTGGTTTGCGGATCAAATGAACTGCCACCGCCAGTAAATAATCCAAACATCTCGGAGTTAAAGATACCAGAAATTGCATACACAGCAATAATGGCTGTTTGTGTAATCGTATAGATGATAAAGCCACTTATAACTGACCATAAAATCTTGTTGCTATTTTTCTTGTGTCCAAAAATGATAGCTAAAAATCCGGTAAGAATTATGTTAAGAATTTCGAGGAATATAACAGCGCCCAAAAATATAATGTAGATAATCGCCGTGGTGTTTGCTGTGCTAGAAATTGAATCGAGAATATTTTTTACCCACTCAAATAATGCAGTATCTGCATAGACGATCAAAATGCCTATTCCGGAAATGACAATGTTCGTTATTAAAATTATTAATGCGCCAAGGAACTTCGACCAATAAAGTGTTGAACTTTTAATTGGCAAAGTATGCATCAAATAGGATTCGTCGCCATACATGGAGCTGCGAAATTCATGCCAGACTCGAAATATGTTACTAATAAACACATTGACAATCATTGCCCACATTGTGCCGCTACAAATATCTTTCATAACGGTAATAATTGTCGGGGCGTTGTCTATTGAGGAAAGAAGTCTTGCAGTAATGGCGTTAAAAACAATTAAGCCATAAATAACGCCAAAAAATTTAAATTGATTTTTGAGATTATATTTCAATAATTTTTTAAGCATTTTTGTATTCCTCCCTAAAATATTGATCGATTGATTTTTTGGTTTTCACACGAAGTTTTTCAGCATCGCTCACGAGCTTGATTTCTCCACGATTGATGATAACGACGTCGTCGAGAATTTTTTCAATATCTGAAACAAGATGGGTGGAAATTATCATACTGGCGCCGTCATCGAAATTCTTCAGAATTGTCTCCATAATATAATCACGTGTCGCAGGGTCAACTCCACCAAGCGGCTCATCGAGAATATAAAGTTTCGCTTTTCGTGACATTACGAGGGCGATTTGAACTTTCTCCTGCATACCTTTACTCAAAGTATTTAGTCTCGCATCCAAATCAAGTTCAAAATCTTCAATCAGCCGTTTTGCCTTTTTTGAAGAGAAGTTTTCATAAAAGTCTTCAAAAAATTCGATCACTTGGCTAATTTTCATATTTTTTTCAAAATATGTGCGCTCTGGGAGATAAGAAACATTTTTTTTCGTTTCGACGCCAACATTTTTTCCAGCAATAGTTATTTCGCCAGCATCAGGTTTTATGAGACCATTAATGGCCTTGATGAGAGTCGTTTTTCCGGCTCCGTTTTTTCCAAGAAGCCCAACAATCCTTCCTGGCTCGATTTCTAAGTTTATGTCTTTTAGAACAGCTTTTTTGCCAAAATTTTTATTTACGTTCTGGCATTTAAGAATATTTTTTGTCATTTACCTCCTAGATTTCTAAACCAATTTCTTTCATTTTATCTTTATAATCTTTAGTTAGTTGCTTTGCATACTCTTCGCGGCAAATTTTAATTAGGCTTTCATCTTCTGTAATAAATTTTCCGTTTGTGCGTTCGGTGAAAATTAATTTTTCCATTTCGAGCATATTCATTGCTTTTTGGACGGTGTTTGGATTAACTTTTAGTTGCAATGCAAAATCACGCACCGATGGCAGTTTTTCGCCAGGTTTCATTTGTCCCGAAAAGATATCAATTTTTATTTTTTGAACTAACTGGACATAGATTGGTGAGTTTTCGTGAAATTCGATTTAAGCTCCTTTCATTGTGTTACTTACATAATACAATAATACATTACGTTTTTTATTTGTCAACAAAAAAATCGCTCTTTTGGAGCGATTTTTGTTTTATGCTTCTTCTGATTTTGGTTCTTCAGCTGGAGCTTCTTTTGGTTCTTCTTTTGGCTCTTCGGCTTTTTCAACTGGAGCTTCTTCGACTTTTTTGACAGTCGTATCGTTAACTGCTGCACGATCAAAGTCCTTTGCAGAAAGACGAGCAGATTTTCCAGAACGATCGCGGAGGAACTTCAAGTTGTTGCGGCGAACTTTGGAACGTTTGACGATTTCAACCTTTTCAACAAGTGGCGAATGCATCAAGAAAGACTTTTCAACACCGACGCCGGAAGCGATTTTTCTAACAACGATGCGTGCAGTGTGTGATTCTTTTCTATCGACACGGATAACAACGCCTTCAAAAACCTGAGAGCGGAATTTGTTGCCTTCTTTAATTTTCTGAGTGACTTTGACGGTGTCACCGGAACGGACATCAACGATTTTCTCTTTCTTTTGAGCGTCATTGATCTTCTTTAAAATTTCAAAACTCATAATTTATACCTTTTTTATTAGACAATTGAAGGTATTTTATCACATTTTCTCTCTTTTGGGAAGAGGGAAAATGAGTCTCTAACGGTTTTTTAGGGCGAGGCGAATGCGATCTTCGGTTGAGAGCTTTGGATCGATTTCCTCGAGAGCGGCAGTTGCTTCTTTGAGCTGGAAACCAAGCGCCATAAGAGCGTCAAGTGCCTCATCGTGATCGTTGATTGATTTTCTTGTTGGCGTATAAGACGAAGCAAGTCCAACTTTATCGACTAACTCGAGAATAATTCGCTCAGCAGACTTCTTCCCGACACCAGATGCGGTAGAGATGAATTTTGAATCTTGGTTTGCGATGGCGTTTCGGACTTCTTCGGCGGAACCAAGCGACATAATGGCGATTCCAGCTTTTGGACCAACGCCGTTAACAGAAATCAAAAGTTCAAACAGGCGCTTTGCGGCGAGAGAGGAAAAGCCATAGAGTTCTTCGGAATTCTCACTAACTCTATGATAAGTGTAGAATTTTTGCTCCGTTTCGAGGTTCATAGCGTCAAAATCAGGAGTGGGAACCATGAGCTCATAGCCGACGCCATGAACGTCGACTATGAGTGAATTAATAAATTTTTCAACAATTCTTCCTTGAATGTGAGCAATCATGACTATTTAATTTTGTTCATTATATCGGTCGGAAGAAGAACGACGGTTTTTTGTGATGGATCGGTAGAGATTTTTTCGAGAGTTTGAAGTGTACGAAGCTCCATGCCGCCTTTGACTTGATTCAGCATTTGGACAGCTTCTGCAACAGATTTTGCGGCAGATTTTTCGCCTTCAGCGGCAATAATTGCAGCACGGCGTTCACGTTCAGCTTCAGCTTGTTTTGCCATGGCGCGTTTCATATCGCTTGGAAGTTCGATGTTTTGAAGACGAACAGACTCGATATCAATTCCCCATTTGTCGGTTTGGGTGTCAACGATTTGTTTCAGTTGTTCAGCAATAACTTCGCGTTTGCCGAGAAGTTCATCGAGTTCAAAATTTCCAGTTACATCACGTAGAGCGGATGCAGCAAAGTTCGAAGTGGCTGCGCTGTAATTGGCGATTTCAAGAACCGCTTTTTGAGGGTCGAGGACGCGCATATAAACAACGGCATCAACTTTCACCGTGACGTTATCCTTTGTGATAACCTCTTGTGGCGGAATATCACAAGTGTGGGTGCGGACGTCAACTTTGGTGACTTTTTGAAGAATCGGAACAATAAAATGGAAACCTGGACCGAAAGTTTTTTGATATTTACCCATTTTCAAAACGATGCCGCGCTCAAATTGGTTGATGATTTTTGGACGGACAAAAAGAAGAAAGACAATGACGAAGAAAATAATAAATCCCCAAATTGCTCCCGCAATGCCTTCTGAAGGATCTTCTTTGATATATGATGCAATGGTTAGTAGCTCCATTTGATTTCCCTTTTTTAGATTTTTAACTATAATTAGTATAACATGAAATACACGATAATTGTTAAGCCTGGGAGTAAAGTCGAAAAAATCGTTTCTGACGGAGAAAATTTGACCGTTTTTATCCATGCGCGAGCTCATGATGGAGAAGCAAACAAAGCGGTTGTCGAGAGCCTAGCCAAGTATTTCAGTATTTCAAAAAGTCAGATTAAAATTGTCTCTGGGCTCAAATCGAAGAAAAAGATTGTCGAAGTATCCTAGCCAAAAACTATGGCCATTTCTCAGGTTTGGTCCTATTTTATCATAAGTTGTTTATTTTGTCAATATTCAAAAAATATCAAAAAGCTCTTGCGGTTTTGACTTTTTCTTGATATAATGTTCTTATGAAAACTATTATCCGTACAAATTCCGAATATAAAGGCCTATGTCTATCAATGGTCTTTAATTCTGTTGCCTATCCATTTGGCAAAGTTTGTGCGGGAATTATCTAAAACTTGAAACGAACAAAATCTAGATGAGTCCCGAAAAGGGACTTTTTAAAAAATCTTCTTTCGGGGCCGATCTAGCCGCATAAGCGACTAGAACATTAACATCTCTCTCTTAAAATAGAAAGGAGCTTTTTTATGAAAAAAACATCTCGTAAAGACCTTAGCCTCGCAATGTTCGAGTCTATAATTACCGCTGGGCTTCTCTCGATGGCGATTATGACACCGTTTTATCAGTCTATCGGTCTCAGTAATTCTCAGATTACCCTTTCCCAGTCCATCTTTACGCTCGTTATGATTTTGCTCGACCTCCCGATGGGCTGGATTGCTGACCGTTTTAGTCGTAAGTGGGCAAACGTAATTGGCGATTTTGGCCACGCTGTCGGATTCTTGATTTACGCAACTGTGAATTCGTTCGGCGGAGTGGTTATGGCAGAAATCTGGCTTGCAATCTTTGGATCACTTAGTGCCGGAGTTGATATTAGTCTGATTCGTCATTTTTCCAACAAAATCGACAATACGGAAAGCGTATTTAAGTCAAAAATGGCACAAGTCTCATTCTGGCAAAATGTCTCCACGATGGCCTTGATGGCGCTAGGTGGACCAATTGGCGCAATTAGTTTTAGGCTCGCAATCGCCCTTTCGTCGGTTCCACTATTTCTCGCTGCAATCGCAAGCATATTCATCTGTGACGATAGTGAGAAATTGGTTCCTGTCGAAAAAAATCCCATCAAGGATCTAATCAGGGTCATCAAGGAGAGCAACAGACATCCAAAACTCCGTCTAAGAATTTTTGTCCAGGCGGTGGGACGCGAAATGACCCATGCAACGATTTGGTTTTTTACCCCAATGTTGCTCGCAGTTGGCGTACCTATGGAGTTTGTGTCGCTCGGATGGGTCCTGAATTACGGGACAGCGGCGCTCGGAACGTTTCTTGCGAAAAAATTTGCACGGAAGATGAAAGACTGGGTCGTGATGGCGATTCCGGTTTTTGCAGTCCTTACTGGGCTCGGAATGGTCTCTGTTAGAATTTCTATCGTTACGGTTCCATTTTATCTTTTGCTTGGACTGACCCAAGGTTGGACGTCTGCCACTTTGAAACCTATGACACAAAGATTCGCAAAAAACTCCGAGCAAACATCTGTTTCTTCGCTAGCCTCAACGGTCGGAAGAATAATCTATGCTATTGCCGGAGTAATCGTTGGAATTGCTGCTGATTATGACTTGAGATTAGCGGCACTCGCCAATCTCGTTATCTTTGTTCCTGCAGGGATTATATTAACCATTAAATTATTTAGAGAGAGATGAAAAGTCCCCCCAGGAAACTGGGGGGAATTTATTATTTGCTTAACTTTTTGTATTTGTCTTTATTGAAAGCGAGGATCATGATAAAAATCGGTTCAAAGAATATTAAACCGCAAGTAAAGCCGGCTCCATGTCCAAAGGATTTGGAGATGCGGTTTTTAAGCATAATGTCAATAATAATACAGAAGATTCCGCCAGCCATAATAATCAATCCACCAAATAGTGCGCCGCCAACCCCCAATAATGCGCCAATACCACTAATGTCGCTCAACATATCGGAATCTATTCCAGCATCTATCGCTGCGAATATGGCAAGCCCAACCACGACAGCGCCAATCGTTATTAATGATGCCACAACAATAAATGTAATCCAAAACCATTTTGTGCTCCAGAAGATTTTGAATTCGGTATATTGATTATAAAATGGAATGATTGCCTTCCAGCCTTTCTCCCCTGCTTTTTGGAAGATTTTCCAGAATGCGATTATTGTAAGCACAGCTATGGCTGTATTGATGAAGTTCGAAAGCAACGTTGATATTATGCTTGTTGTTTCTATTGCTGATGATGATAAAGATGAATACATTTTATTCCTTTCTTGTATTTAATTTTAGTTTAAGCTTTTTGCATTTTTGTGTCAACAGCTAGGAAATATGTGACATGAGAGAATGCGTGATAGCAGCGGCGAGAGCATCAGCGGCATCATCTGGTTGGGGGATAAAATCTAAATTCAAATGTTGTTTTACCATTTCCTGAATTTGTTTCTTTTCGGCGTGGCCATAGCCGGTGAGGGCTTTTTTGATTTGGTTTGGATTATATTCGAAAACCGGCAGTTTGTATTGGCGAGCAACGAGCAAAACAACGCCGCGAGCTTCGGCGACGGAGATGCCGGTCGTGATGTTTTGGACAAAGAAAAGTTTTTCGATCGACATTACGTCTGGTTTGTTAGTATCAATAATTTCGTGCATTGAATCATAAATATCAAGCAGACGGTCACCGAGCGGAGTATGGGGCGGAGTGGAGATTACGCCACAGTCAAGCATTTTTGGATGACCGCGATAAAAAGTATTTACGGCAGTCATACCGGAAGACTTATCTGCTTTCACGTTTGCTTTAACTTCAATAACACCAAAACCACAAATTCCTGTGCCTGGATCGATGCCGAGAATTTTCATAGACAATTCCCTTCGATTTTGCGCGAAGAGTCATAAAATTCATCTTCATTTTTTAGAAAAAACAAATCCGAATCGACAATTTTCATCTATCCCAGAGCTCCTTTGGAATTAGCGCCATTTTAAGCTTTGCGCTATCACCATCAATTTTGACGTCCATGATTCTATTGAGATTGTCTTTATCAAGAAGATATTCTCTTTCGTCTTCGTTGTAATAGCTGGATTGACTATTTGACATCGAGACACCTTCACTGGTTCCGCTCGCAATATAATATTCAATTTCTATATTATTCGGCATTCCGTTTTTAGACAGATTATCTTTGCCAAAAAAACTTTTTTCCCTGGATGTTGAAGTACTTGCAAAAGCAGGGTCGTAAAATAATTGGCCTTTGAGTGCCATAAGATCGGATAAATTCTGAACACCGTAATCTCGAAAACTTGCCAAAGTTGTTCCTCTAAAGACTGTAATGTTTTCGTTTAATCTTGGCATTTTGTGGGTAATATTAGTAAGTCTTGAGGCTTCTTCCCTAATCTCAGCAACTGCACGATCAGTACGCGGGCCCAATCTATCATAATCCCAATAACCACGCAAAAATGAATTTACGGATTCATGAGTTTTGCCGCTATAATACCTGAGATATTCCGCATCTCCGATAGTCAAATAGTCATCTTGCCACGAGAGGTCGGCGTCACGATTAAAACTTTGGTTCATGAGTGAATTCGTGAAGTCCGACACAAGTTTTCTTTCCTCTTCAGACATATGATTCGCAATGATTCGTACGGTTTGATTGGGGCTACTCATCATTGATTCTGGTGGTAGCGCATCCTCCTGAGTTTCTTGTGGCGCTTCTATTTTTTCTGCTCTTCTGAAGAGGTTAAATTTCATATTATTTCACATAGTTTATTAAAGTTTGACGGAGGTCAGTAACGTGATTGACAAATTTGCCACCTTTGGCGGAAACTGGAGCGATTGCTGAAGTAAATCCGAGTTTTTTGGCTTCGGCAATTCTTTGGTCTGGGCGATAGGCCGAGCGGACTTCCCCACCGAGACCAACTTCACCAAAGACAACAGTGCCTTCATCAAGTTTCCTACCGGCGACAGCGGAAGCAATGGCAAGACAAACAGCAAGGTCGGCGGCGGAATCTTGAATTTTGATACCACCAACAACATTAACAAAAATGTCTTTGTCGCTCAAATTAAGTTTCGTTCTTTGTTCAATAATTGCAATCAAGAGTTTCAAGCGATTCAAATCGAAGCCGGAAGACGTGCGGTTTGGATAACCGAAATTGGTTTTTGTCGCGAGCGCTTGAATTTCAACAAGAATCGGGCGAGTTCCCTCGAGGGTTGCCAGAATAACAGAACCGTCGATATTCTGCCGTTCGGAAAGTAGGGCAGCGGAAGGGTTCGCAACTTCTTTCAGACCTTTTTCGTCCATTTCGAAAATTGCGGCTTCAGTTGTTGAGCCGAAACGATTTTTGATTGCGCGAACAACTTTGAAGCCACCATACCGATCGCCTTCGAAATTTATCGCAACATCAACGAGATGTTCAAGAACTTTTGGTCCAGCAAGTGTTCCCTCTTTTGTTACGTGACCAACAATAACTACGGCTGTATCCGTGGCTTTGGCAGCACGAATAATCAGATTTCCAGCATTTGTGACCTGGGAAACAGAACCTGGTGCGCTAGAAATTTCTGCCACCGAAAGAGTCTGGATTGAGTCGACAACTACGAAATCAAATTTTTCTTCTTCGATTGTTTTTGCAATATCGTTTGCACTGGTAGAGTTAGCGAAATTTAGATTTTCCGACGAAGCACCAAGTCGAGTGGCGCGAAGTTTTACTTGACCGGCAGACTCCTCACCACTTACATAAAGAACTCGGTGGTTTTCGGCGATTTTGGCACAGATTTGCATGAGGAGTGTTGACTTTCCAATACCTGGCTGGCCGGTCAAAATCGAAACAGATCCAATCAAAATTCCACCGCCAAGAACCGTATCTAAGTCTTTGAAGCCGGTTTTTAGACGTTCTTTCATGCCGAGCGTCTCAATGGAATTTATGTTGACGTAGTCAAGTTTTTTTCCGGAAACCGAGGCCTTTGCGAGAGCGGTTTTTAGCTCGGCTGGCGATTCTATTGTTTCTTCGGCAAGCGAATTCCATGCGCCACAATTCGTGCATTTCCCCATCCAGCGTACAAAGGTTGCTCCGCAGGAATTACAAACAAATTGGGTATTTTTTTTCGACATTATTTCTTTCCGCAAACAACATTGTTGGCGTTGACCCAGCCGTCAATCGAACCGCCATCAAGGTATTGACCGGTTGTTGGAGCTATGCGGACAATTCCACCGTTTTCTACGAAGGTTTCGAGCGGATCAGTTGCCATATATTCTTGATCTAGGGGTCCAAAATTATGTTCGTGAACATATTTCACTATTTCTTGAAGGAGCGCTGGAGACATGATGAATTTTGAAACGTGAGCAAGGTTCGAGACGACATCTTCGAGAGCTGGTTTTTCGACAATCTTCTTCAAAATGCCATTTTCCATAGTAATTTCACCATATTTTGTCATTTCTTCCTTTGAAACTTCGACGCCGAGAATGGCTGAATCCGTTTCGGATTTCAACGACTTCAAAAGCGACTCGGCAGCAGATTCGCCATCTGGATTCCAGATAAAATCATCACCAAAGAAAACGAAAACTGGCTCGTTGATGTTGTACTCTTCAACTACCATCGAAATTGGGACGGCGGTACCATATTTTCCGGATGGGTCTTGAGAGGTGAAATGAATTTTCACATCATCTGGAATAGTTTTTGCGAGAGCAAGGCGATCTTCTTTGCCGCGTGCTTCAAGATAGAGATTTAAGGCTAAATTATCCTTGTAATATTCGCGAACTTGACACGGTTCGACGTTTGAAATAACCATATAGATATCTTTGACGCCAGCTTTGATAAGTTCCTGAACAGAATAATCGACAAGTGGACGGTTCCCGACAGGAAGCATAGATTTTTCGATAATCTTCGTGATAGGTAGGCGACGGGTCCCCCAGCCCGCAACAGGTATGATAGCTTTTGTAATAGGCATTTGATTTCCTCCTTAGAATAGAGCTAGTTTAACACAGCAAACCGTTTTCTTCTAGATATTAATACATTTTTTCGCAGGACACCGATGATCCGAATTCTGAACAGTCATAGCTGCCAAAGTTATAATTCTCAGAATATTTGTCAGAAATTACATTATAAAGCGTTTTGAAACTTGAATAGAGTTTTTCCGTTCCATCAAAATCTAATGGAATCAACGATTCCATGTCTGGTTTGTTTTCTTTTACATAGGTGTTATATTCTTTTGAAGTGTTATTTTTTGCAGTATTTAGAGTATTGTACTCCTCACCATACCACGACGTCTTATTGTCATAATTTCTTTGAGCAACAAGGGCAGCTAAAGCTTTTTCTTGCCAACCTTTCCCGTATTCTTGTAGGGTCTTATTATCTGTGTCGGTTAAATAGGTGGCCGCCTTTTTCGCTTCCGCATCTGTCGTTTTGCTAAAATTAAAATCTTTGGTCGCAGTAACAAAATTATGGTAAGCAATATAGTAGTCAAGCTTTTTGCCTAGGTCGGTTGTAGAATCCGTAATCTGATTATAATTCATTTTAAATTCATCGAATTTTGCTTTCACATCTGTATCTCTAGATACACCATCAGTTTTTTCTAAATCATCAATTAATTCGCTAGTTAATCCAGCATATACTGTTTTGCATTTTTCAATATATTTCTCATAGTCTTTATTTGTTGTATAGCTCGATCCGACATATTCTATTGCGGATGTACAGCTATAATCGGAACGAATATCATTGATCGGATCACGGAGAGCCTGAGCGGATTTGTATGCCGTGCTGTAATCAACTTTCATAGCGGCAAGAATAATAATCAATGCAATAATTCCGATGGCAATAACTCCAGAAACTATACCGATTATTAAAAAAACTTTTGCTACTGTTGGCATCTTCTTTTTTTCAACAACAGTAGGTTTCACATCCGTAGCAACGGTTGGCGCCGCAAAGTCTGAAGATATTGAAGCTGGTGTTGGAGCTAACTCTACATTAGTGGTCGAAGCCGACTCCACAGGAGCAGTTTCTGAAGTTGGTTCTTCAGGAGCTTTAACTTCTTCCGCCGAAGCGTCAAGATTTAATTCTGGTTTTGGAGGTTCAGCTTTACTCGTATTATCCGCCATTGTTTTTTCCGCTTCGGCCTTTGCAGCCTCGGATACTAACGGGTCTTGCGATCTATTGATATCTGATTGGTCTGGGACATTTTTGTCATTGTCCATTTTTGCTCCTTAAAAAAATATGATAAATTGCTTATGGTTTTATTTTATCATTTTTTTATTTTCTGTAAAGAAAACCGCCAGAATCTGGCGGTTTAGGTATATTTTTCTATTATAGCACAAACATTTTATTTTGTCAACTTTATCAGGGGTGGGAGCCAGGGTTCTGGACGTTCAGCTTCGTCAATTCCAAGAAGAAGAGAAAGTGTCGAGGCAATGTTTGCAATGCTTGGATTTTCTATTTTTGAGAGAGAATATTTTTCTCTATTCTTAGTATTATCATAGAAGATGCACGGAACTGGATTTGTGGTGTGAGAAGTCATCTTTCCACCATTTTCATCAAGCAACTCTTCAACGTTTCCATGGTCGGCAACAATCAGCATCATTCCTCCGATCTCGTCAACTTTTTTGGCAAGGCGAGAAAGTTGCAAATCGACGGTTTCTACCGCCATAATCCCCGGTTCAAGTTCGGCATAATGACCAACCATATCACCATTTGGGTAATTTATTCTGATGAATTTGCATTTGTCCAAATTTTCGAGGACAGCGTCAGTGATTTTTGTAGCACCCATCCACGGGTTCAGATTATAGCGAAGTTCGTCATTCTCAATTCGAATATGCTCTTCTCCTGGAGCTTTTTCATAAGAATTACCGTTGAAATAATAGGTGATATGGCCGAATTTTGATGGCTCAGAAATTGCGAGTTGAGAGATTCCTTTTTCTCCAAGAAAAGTATTCAGAACGTTTTTAAATTCGACTTGCGGAACGAGTTGGTGGGCCGGAACATGAGTGTCGGAATTATATTCGGTCATGCCGGCAAAATAAACATCGTCAGGGGAATAATTTTTACGCTCAAAATATGGAAAATCGTAATATGTGAAGGCCATTGAGATCTCAAGGGCGCGATCGGCACGAAAGTCAAAATAGATGAAGGAATCGCCTTTTTCAACTTTGCCAACTGGTTTTTGATTCTCGTCGACTATGACAAAATCCGGAAGATTTTGATCTTGGATTTCTGGATCGTTTTTTCGAAATGATTCGATTGCCTCGACTGCTGATTTGAATTTGTTTTCTGACTCGCCATCAACCATCATATGCCAACCACGCTCAACGCGAGACCAGTCTTCTTCATAACGATCAGAGACAGTCGTCATTCTGCCGCCACCAGAAGCAATTTTTATGTCGACTTCCGGGAATTTTTTTGCGTATTCTTCAATATAGGCGATGTATTTCGGTTCGGACTGAGGAGGAACATCGCGACCATCAAAAATTGGGTGGATGCGGATTTTTTTCACGCCTTCATCTGCAGCACGAGCAATCATTTTTTCTAGATGAGAAATGTGGCTATGAACACCACCGTCGGAAAAAATCCCCGAGAAATGCAATGTTGAGTTATTTTTCTTGATATTTTCCATGGCGCTAGTCCAGGCTTCGGACTGCCAAATTTCTCCAGTTTCAAAATAATTTTCAATACGAGCCGTGCCCTGCTTCATGACTTGGCCGGAGCCAAGCGCATTGTGGCCAACTTCGGAATTGCCCATTTGGCCTTTAATAAGGCCAACAGCCTCACCTGAAGCGGCGATTGAAAGGGATGGATATTTTTCGAGAGCGCTACGCAAAAATTCGAGGTGAGCAAAAGCCAAAGCGTTTCCTTCGGATCTTTGATTAAGCCCCACTCCGTCCATAATTACGAGAACTACTGGCCCATCATAATGTAGTTTTTCCATGTTTTTATTATAGCATAAGCATTAAACAAAAATCCCCCATTTTACTGGGGGATTTCCACACTCACTTTACAAATCTTACACTTTTAATTTGTTTTTTGTTTTTTGGGAGATTTGTTTTTTGTTATTCCTCGTCTTCGTTTCTTCTTTTTTCTATAAGGAAGATGATGACTGCTCCTGCAGAGAC
>JAZUHD010000027.1:0-28182 GCA_045641545.1 Candidatus Nanosyncoccus sp. | reverse complement strand
CGTCATCCTCGTCACCGCCACCGTCATCCTCGTCACCGCCACCGTCATCCTCGTCACCGCCACCGTCATCCTCGTCACCGCCACCGTCATCCTCGTCACCGCCACCGTCATCCTCGTCACCGCCACCGTCATCCTCGTCTTCTTTCTCAGAATCTTCTGGGGTTGGAATCTCAGTGTCTTCTTGCGTAATTTCAACATGGCCATCTTCCTTCATTGATGGTGTCGTTTCTATAATGTTTCCACATTCCTCCAAATATTCAAACAACACTTCGCCGTCTTCTAAACTAACAGTTATCATAAATCTTCCGTTGTCGGACTCACGAAGAGATCGCTCAGCCAATCGTACATTTGCCGGAGTACTCTCGCTTCCTTTATCACGTATTTCGTATTCATTATAGCCACCGTTACCAATATCGAGAATTCCAAAATCAAACTCACTTTTCTCGACAACATCCTTAATCGTATCGAGCATATATTCTTGCAAAGTAGCTCCGTTTTCGCCATTAACCATGTTGGCCAAAACAGTACTGGTCATTCCAGTATATTCGCCCTTAAAATTATCCGGTAGCCTGCTAAAAATAGCAGCAAGATATATAGGGTCTTTAGTAACAGCATCAATCAACGCTTCTCGCGTTTGTTCCTCATTGCCATAGCCTTCCTGAAACTCATTCGTAAAATCATACATCTTGTCACGCCTTGTATCAGAATAAGCATCTTTTGCGTAAGTTACCCCATTCGCCATCGTCTCAAATCCATCAGACACAATCTCAGATTCCTCTCCATTTTCGTCATTAACATCATCTTGCTCAGTATCAGTATCCTCATTAACACCAAACGACGAACCACTGCCGTCATAATCCTCGGCATATGCAGTTGTAGAGAAAATTCCCCCACCTTTTGAGCCCATTATGCGCTTAGATATCGCAAAGCCTCCAGCAACAATTCCAGCAGCCAAAATTCCAGATACGACTTTTTTAGCAACCGGATGTTGATTAATTTTTTCTAATAAATTCTTTTTTCTATTTGCCTCATACTGTCTTTCTTTTTTCATACGCTCGTTATATTCGACCTGAGTCCGTTCTTCATTCTCTGCTTTCTTTCTTTTCAAATCATCGTAAATAGCCTTGCCTTCCTCGCGAGTCATGCGACCGGACTGTATTTGATCAATAATATATTGAGCAAATTTTTCACCAGTATTAACCGCTTCATCATATTTTTCAGCATATTTTACAGCTTTTTCGGTACTCTGAACTACTCGCTCATAATCGACAGTAGAGGATTCTTGTCCTTCAAACTTATCGTAACTAGCTACGTCATCCCAATCACCCGAATAGCTGTCATTGTTTTCCCCACTCTGACGGAAAAAATTAAATTTATTCATGCTTATCTAACCTCCATTTTTAGTGCTTTACGTATTGCATTTGCCGCTTTTTTTCTCCATGAAATTTTCTCTACACTTTTTTCGCTTCGAATAGCCCCATCATCGCCAAGACCAAGGTCTTCATAACGACGCCTTAATTTCTTCATTAGACCATCAAATTGATTCCCTTCACCCCGTTTTTGGAGAACGTTCTCCAGGATACCGCCAACTTCATTCAATGCCTTGCCTTCCAAATAAGATTTTTCCAAAGCATCTATAGCCTCATCATAAGAACTACTGGCGTTAAACAAGACCTCCAAACCTCTATTTGTCTTATAAAACTTATCTAGATTAAACATATCTATGCTATCCCCACTACCACTACCAATATCAATACCAATACCGCTACCGCTAGATTCAGTTAGTTCCCTCCTATCGGAGAAAAATTCATCGAGTGTCGCAATAGCACTATCAATTGCCATATCCGCACTAATATCATCTGAAGAATTACCGATGATTCTATTAAACTTTGAATGCACAATCTTCTCATTCAAATTTCTCATCTCCAAAGCATACCGATCTTTCAAATCACTAATTGATTTTTCCATCTCATCTCTAATTTTAGCACTCAAACTGGAGATAATCTTCTCTCTTGTTTCATAATCGTAATCTGGATGATCTTCAGAAAATTTATTCCTAAATTCTGAAGAGTGAAACTTAGCATACATAGCATCGTAACGCTTTACTACCTGCACAATCTCGTTAAGATATTTCGCGCGAATCCCATTCGGAGCACTATAATCTGAACTGGAAACCAGCTCATCCACATAATCATCTTCGAGCTCTTTCACAAGATCTTCTGCATACGTATCAGGATTAGCTACTAGCGGCCCAGTATCCACTGTCTCCTCATTTATACCACGTTTCGTGTCCTTTTCAGATCCGCCATTTATTATCGTCTCATTATTTAGCTCAACATTTTCATCTTCTTTTCTATCATGTTTTTCAGTGTCTGACTCTTCAGTCTTCAGCGGATTATTAGAATTACGATTAACAAGCACATCATTATCCCAATTTATACCAGAAAAATCTTCATCAGACGCAATTTTTGTCTTAAAATATTTTCTATCATCATCACTAAGGCCTTTGTACTCCATTATCTGTTTTGCTTGCCAAGCTCTATATTCACGATCTATTTTTCTGCTTTTGGTATCCTCCACATTTTCGCTATTATCATCGACAGTTTCAGTGCCAGTCTTCTCTATAGAATCTATTCCTGTAAGATCTTCGCTCTTATTGTCTGCATTAACATTTACTCCAGTGACATCTCCTCCTACTTCATTATTTACGATTTTGCCATTAAGTATGTCGATTTTATCAAGAGTTTTATTAAACAGCGCCCTATACATCGAGCTGCGCTCGATATCATGACGACTCTCAGATTCGTCGGCTAGCTTAGCATACTTCTGGGCTTGAGCCTCAAGCGCAGCAATTTGTTCAGCTTTATCATCTTTAGCTTCTTCAAGTGATTCTTCTGTAGCTTCATGTTTCAAATCAGCAATCTGCGCCACAATATCAGCGTATTGCGAATTATAAAACGCTTCTTGATCATAATCGCCTTCCTCTTTTGCTCGTTTTCTAGCATCAGCAACTTCTTTCAATTGAGCCTCAAGCGCAGCAATTTGTTCAGCTTTATCATCTTTAGCTTCTTCATCAGATAATTCGTCTATAGATTCTTGTTTTGCTTTTTCATTAAATAGTTCATCCGTAATCTCTTCTTCATTTTTCTTATCACGAGCAACACGTGCATACCCAATAACTCTACCATCCTTACTAATAATTTTAGTAGCTCGCGCACTATCATCATTAGTCAAAGCTCTATTTTCTATCGCATCGATCTCTATATCCTCAGCCCCTTGAGAAGATATAACATTATCCGACTCGGCCACTACAATTCCATCAGGAATTAACTCTTTACGCCGAACCGCAATCGCATCACGCATCATCTCGAATTCTCGAGATCGTCTTCTCATTTGATCTAAATCATCTAATTTCCCCTCGGCATCCTTAATTTGACTTTCGAAACTGTCCAGTAATTCTAAAGATTGCGCTTGAGAAATAGTACGCAGATTTCTCCCAACCCTACTACTGATTTCCTGATCTTCATTATTCTTTATCCATTCGTCCATTCCGACTTGACCATCGATTTCGCTACCACCGCCAAATGAATTTGGATTACTCATTTAAATTTCCCCTCTCAAATATGCATCGCGAAACTCAGACATTGTTTTTTCTATTGCATCATTAATTAAGTTCTGAGATCCATATATTATTGCAGTAATTTCGTTTTCAGTGGCCTCATCGCCTTTCTCATCTAGCAATTTTTCCAATTCTGCAGCCTTATCGTCTGGCAACGCATTGACCATTGCTTCATCTAATTCATCGTTCAGTAGACCAGAAAGTCTTGTTTTTTCATTCTCCAGCTCGTCCACACCCATCTGCTCGCCTTTATCAGTAATCATTTGCTCTACAAATACTACTAAGCTTTTACTATTAAAATCACCTCCCATAATAGGTTTCCTTTCTTTTTATTTTTTAATATGACCCTATATATACCCTATATTTACCACAAGCAGAATCGAAAGTCAACACTTTTTTCATCAAAAAACCGGCATTTCGCCGGCCTTTTGCGTCTATCTTATATTAAGCAGCTTTCTTTATTAAATTAATAGCTTTTATTGCCTTTATACCAATTCCCTTATTGAAATCGCGTATTCTGACCAATTCTCCTCTTGTAACATTTTTCGATGTCAAAGAAGCATTATAATCATAATCCGCCTCATCTAAATCTTTAGAATCGTTCGAATTATCTGTTAAGTACTCAAATTGCATTACATCGGAATCTTCTTCCGGAACATCATCGCGCCAATCCGCATCATAGACTTCATCGAGGACTTTATACTCCTCCACTCCTCCTTTACCTTTATTTGATATTTTTTCGCTCATGGCTCTTGTTCCTTTTTTTATTAATTTTTGTATTTATTTTTATTACAATTGAACTTTCGTTCTAGCCATTCGCGTTAGGTTGCTTTATTTTTGTTTTATTTCCTAACTCTCCATAATTGTAGCACACATTAACAAAAAAGTCAATAGTGTTTATGCTTTATTTTCTCACATTCGTCAAATCTCCCCTGTTATTTTGTAAACAAAAATTTTAGGATCCACACCAACTCCTCTCACCCTTCAAAATAAAACAGGCCAAATACTAAAGCCGAAGACAAAACACTTTTTTTCGGAAGCTATAAATACCTATATTTAAAGAATCAAAAATCCTCCATCTCTGGAGGATTTTCCTACATCTTCTAAGCTTTCTCAAGCGAAATCGTCACATTCTCACCTTCGACTTTAACAATCTCATCATATCCATAATTTCCATCTTGAACCATCTTTACCGTCAACGTTTCAGCCTTAACGAGTTCTTCCCATTCCTTGTCTAGCTCAATTGAAACAGAAAGTTTGATTCTATCGTCAACATTAAGACCTGCCTTCTTACGTGCTGCTTGAATAACTCGAATCAATTCCCTGGCAAATCCTTCCTTCTTCAGTTCTTCTGTCAAAGTTTTATCAAGAGAAATCTTTTCACCATTCACCACCGTTTTAACGTTAACTTCTTCGGCAATTATCTTCTCGTAATCCTCAGATAGTTTTTCTCCAGCATATTCGAGTTTAGAAAGCGGCTGACGCACCTTAATTTGTTCTTCAGTGTCAGATTTTTGCATTCTGAAAGCAAGGCCTTCAGTAATAATACTACGCACACGCGCCATTTCTTCCAAAATTTCCCCATCAACATCAGAAGCTTTTGGCCAATCAAGCAAATGGACCGATTCTTCCTTACCTGTCATCTTTTGATACAATTCCTCTGCCAAAAACGGCACGAACGGCGCAAGAAGCTTACTTAAAAGCACCAACACATAGTAAAGCGTATTGTAAGCTTCAAATTTATCACTATCGTCTTCCGACTTCCAAAAGCGACGGCGACTTCGTCTCACAAACCAGTTAGAAAGATCATCAATGAACAGCAAAACTCCCGATAACGCTTGAGGGATATTGTAAATCTCCATCCCTGCAGTAATGTCGTTCCGAAGCTGATGAGCCCTGGCAACAATCCATTTATCTAGATTATTTTCCAATTTCTCTGGCAACTTTGCATTGTCAGAATCAAATCCATCCACCTCAGCATACATACAGAAAAAATCATACACATTCCAAATCATCGAGAGCTTCCTTGCAACATCGGAAACATCTTTATCGAGAAGCGCAAAATCTTCACCAGAAAGAACCGGAGAAGAAAGAAGCAAAAATCGGAGAGAATCCGCAGAAAACTTATCCATCAATTCGTTTGGATCAGTGAAGTTTCCAAGCGACTTCGACATTTTTCTTCCGTCATTCCCAGCCAAGGTCCCCGTCGTAATCACATTTTTATATGCATTATGCCCAAACAATGCCGTGTTTACACAGTGAACATAATAAAACCACGCACGAACCTGTCCAACATATTCAACAATAAAATCTGCAGGATAGTTCTTCTCGAATTTTTCCTTATTCTCAAACGGATAGTGAAGCTGTGCAAACGGCATTGAGCCGGATTCAAACCAACAATCAAGTACTTTCTCAATCCTCTTAAAATGTTCTCCATTAATATCGAATTCAATTTCATCAACCCAAGGACGATGATAATCCTCAAGTCGCACGCCAGAAAGTTCATATAGTTCATCATATGAGCCGATAACTTTCACAGTCCCCTTGTCACCCTTCCAAACCGGCATTGCAGTCGCCCAAAAACGATCACGCGACAAATTCCAGTCCGGAGCTGCTTCGATGTTTTTCTCAAAGCGACCATACTTCAAATATTCTGGGAACCAATTTATATTCTCATTTTCCTCAAGCATCAAACTCTTTGAGTTTTCAACATCAAAGAACCAACTTGGAAACGCTCGATAAATAATTCTCTCTTTTGAACGGGGATTGAAAGGATATTCATGTTTAACATATTCAATCTTGAAGATAATTCCTTTTTCCTCAAGAACCTTTGCAATAAACTTATTTCCCGCCCAAACCTGAATTCCATTCTCATCCGTATCACGCACACCAATATGGTGCAGAACCTCTGCAACTTCCGGTAAATAATACCCGTTTTCATCCAAGACATCAAGAAAATCTACTTTATCCTGATGTTGTAAATAAAGCGAGTAATCGTCTTCCCCGTAAGCCGGTGCAATATGTACAATTCCCGTCCCCTCATCTTCACCAACAAAATCTGCAGCAAAAACTTCAGGGGTTCTTTCAAAGACTTGTTTTCCAAACAAATCATATCCTTTACCGCTTTTATGAATTTTTCCAAAACTAAACAGCGGCTCATATCCCTCCCCAACTAATTCCTCACCCAACATTGTATCGATTGGTTCTTTATCTGGGAATAATCTTTCCGCAGCTTTAACACCAAGAATTAACCTATCACCATCAACCTCAAAAACACCATATTTAATTTTTGGATTTACTGCAAGCATCATATTCGCTGGCAAGGTCCAAGGAGTTGTTGTCCATGCCAAGAAAAAAGTATTAACTACAGCATCGCCTTTTATCAAATTCTTTGATAAATCACCATCAAGCAAACCAAACTTCACATACGCGCTTGGATCTGTGACTGTTTGATAAGCATCATTATCCATTGTAACTTCAGCTTTAGAAACCGGCGTCGCAAACTTCGTATCATACATAAGAACCTTACGACCTTCATAAATCTTACCTTTTTCATAAAGCGTCTTAAATGCCCACCAAACTGACTCCATATAATCTTTATTCATCGTGCGATAAGAATTATCAAAATCAACCCAACGTCCAATTCTATCAATTGTACCTTTCCATGTCTCCGAATTAGCAACCATTGATTCTCTAGCTTTCAAGATATAACTTTCAAGAGAAATCCTCGTGCCAATATCGCGACGATCAGTTATCCCAAGCTGTTTCTCGACAAAATTCTCTGCTGGAAGTCCATGACAATCCCATCCCCAACGACGCTCGACGCGCTTTCCATTCATAGCCCAGAAACGAGGCACAGCATCCTTTACGATAGACGACAAAAGAGTTCCATGATGCGGATTGCCGGTAATAAACGGAGGCCCATCATAAAAGACATACGAATCATCAATCGGTCTCTGCTCTACCGATTTTTCAAAAGTCTTATTCTTCTTCCACCATTCTTGAATGGCTTTTTCGTATTCGGCGGCGCGTCGTCTTGAGCCAGCTTTATATTTCATAAAAAACTCCCGTTAGGTTTAACATCTATTGTTAGAACCCAAACGGGCGGTACCATCTAACTTCTTCTTTCGAAGCGCTCAATTTATCCTTAACGCAGACTCACGGATGATTCTAATAAGTGTTAACTTTTCTTTCACCAACTCGCGATTGATAGTCGCTCAAACGTTATTAACTCTACTATAACACAGTTTTTGATTTTTGAAAATCTGCATAATATGAAACTTCGTTCAGAGTTGGCAACGGCAATCCCCTCCACATTTCAAGCACTTTTCCCGACTCGTCCAGCGCCAAAATCGTCGGATATTCAACAATTTCATAAATTCTCACAAACTCATCACCGTCTTTTGTATCTGGGTCAATAGATTCAACCTCTCGACCAAAAACCAAAGAAAAATTATGTACCCACTCCTCCATTTCACGGCCATACTCCGTCTCTCTTTTCCAAACAACAACAACCTTCATTTCTTCTTTCCCTTCTGTTCCTTCAAAATTCTCTCAAAATCATCAAGTGTTTTAAATTCTTGAAACACACTTGCGTAGCGAACATAAGCAACATCATTAATCTCGGCCAAAACATCCATCACTGCCTGGCCAATTTCCTTCGAAGTTACTTCATCTTTTCCTTTGGCGACTAGTCGATTAACCGCCTCATCAACAACTTTTTCAACTTCAAGATCAGAATTGAAAAACTTACCGACGCTTCTTTTGACCGAACCAAAAAGCTTATCGCGATCAAAATTCTTTCTATCGCCATTTTTCTTTATAACCGTTGGCATAGGAAGTTCTATGCGTTCATACGTAGTAAATCGACGCCCATCAGGCGTAATCCGCCTACGCCTAATCATTGTTCCATCCAAAGCCTCGCGACTTTCAAGAACTCTGCTGTCGCCAATCTTCAACTTTGGACTCATTTTCTCTCCTATTTATTTTTACGAAATCTATTACGCAATGAAGGTGGGATGTCTAAATCTTCCTCAGGTTCAGTCTTAATTGAGTCCCACATATTAGTCCTATTTGCCGAAGCAAAATCGCTTGCGTTGGTAGTAAACGCATCATTGCTTACGGGCGCAGAAAAATTCTGGTTAAATTCCTCAACCTTCTCTTCTACAACCGGCTCAGGTTCAGGAACAGGCTCAACTATAGCTTGTTCTTGTTCTCGATAATAATCAGAATCAAATCCTGTTGCAACAACCGTAATGACAATTTCATCTTCTAGCTCTGGACGAATTGAAGCACCAAAGATAATATTTGCATCTGGTGATACGGCGCCAGTAATTACCTCGGCAGCCGCCTGAATTTCCGCCATCGACATATTATAACCGCCAGAAACTGAGAACAGTACACCCTTTGCCCCCTCAATCTTCACCTCGATAAGCGGAGACTCAATCGCTTGCTGAGCAGCAATAATAGCACGATTTTCACCAGAAGCACTTCCGATTCCCATCAAAGCTGATCCTGCATTCTTCATGATTGCTTTAACGTCGGCAAAATCAAGATTAATCAACGATTCTTCAGTAATAAGCTCCGAAATTCCCTGAACACCCTGCCTCAAAACATCATCCGCTATCTTAAAAGTTTCAAGAAGCGGAGTTCTTGGATCAATCGTCTGAAGAAGCCTGTCATTAGGAATCGTAATTAACGCATCAACCTCTCGCGCCAACTTAGCAATGGCATTATCTGCATTTTCTTTCCTCTTCGCACCCTCAAAAGTAAACGGTTTTGTCGTTACACCTACCGTCAAAATATCGCGAGCTCTCGCTTCTGCAGCCACAACCGGCCCAGCACCAGAACCAGTGCCGCCACCAGCACCAAGTGTGATAAAGACCATATCAGCGCCATCCAGAGCCTTCCCAATAGCTTCGCGTCCTTCTTCAGCGGCCTCTTCGCCTTTTTTAGGATCACCACCGGCCCCCAATCCTTTTCCAATATGCACCTTTGTGTCCGCTGTTGAATGATGTAAAGCTTGAGCATCGGTATTAATAGCAACAAATTCCACCCCAGAAAGCCCCACTTCTTTCATTCGATTAACAGCAGATCCACCGGCACCTCCAACACCGACGACTTTAATGCTTGCTGTGCTCTCCACCTCAGTTGGTTTAATTTCTGGCATATTTTTTCCTCACTTTTATTCTTCTCTTTAGTCTATCATATCCCCTATTTTTTTCAATAATCTATTTAAACTTCTTAAAAAACTTCTTAAACATCCCGTCACCCTTCGAACTTTTTTCCTTCTTGATCTTGTTTTTTCCTTTAGATATATTCTCACCATCTCGCATCGAATCAAACATCATAAGCCCAATAGCAACCGCATATTCCGGCTTCTTTATCGAATCAGCAATACCAGACAATCCTTCCGGGATACCAATTTTTACCGAAGCCTCAAATGCTTGCTTTGCAAATACCTCAATTCCGCGCATTCTCGCACCACCACCAATTAAAACAATCCCTTCCGGCAGCCTTCTGTCGAAACCAGCCTTCTTTAATTCCTTGCGAACCTTATCAAAAATTTCCTCAAGTCGAGCTTTAACAACACCATCTATTACTTCACGATCGAATTTCATTTCTTCTCTACCAACCTTTAAAACGACATCCTTCTTATCATTAAAAGCAGCATCAACATAACGCCTCTTAATTTCCTCTGCAATATCCGTATTAACCTCAAGCACTATTGCTAAATCATTTGTTACATTATTAGAGCCAGCAGGCACCACACCAACATATTGCAAATCACCTTCTTCATAGATCGCAACCGATGTCGTCGTTCCGCCGAAATCAACAACGGCAACCCCATTTTCTTTTTGTTTTTCAGAAAGAACAGCGGTCGCACCAGCAACGACACTTGGAACAATCGAAGAAGGAATAACCTTTGCAGCTTCACATGTTTTCCGCAAATTTACACAATTCGGACTAAGCGCAGTAATGACGCTTGCTTTCATTTCAAGACGCGAGCCAATCATTCCGATTGGATCCTTCATGCCAGGTTGACCATCAATTGAATATCCTAACGGAATAACACTCAAAATATCACGATTTGCCGGAATCCTCCCGGTCGTCGCAACCTGTTGGATTCTATCAAGATCATCAAAATTAATCTCATGCTCCAAATCTCCAACAGCGATCATCCCCTCAATATTCGTTGTCAGAATCTGAGCACCATTAACAGATACTGTTGCAGAATTTATTTCATACCCACTCATTCTCTCAACTTCGCCAAGAGTTTTATCGATAGCTTCAGCCGGACCAGCTAAGTTTGCAACTATACCTTTTCGCATACCAGCATTTTTAGATTCATTATAGCCAACAACCGTCAACTTTCCATCTTTGCCAACAGTTGCCACAACTGCCCGCACATTTTCGGTACCAACATCAATACCAATAGCATATCGAAAAATATCATCCATAAGCTAAGTATAACATGCTATTGTTTAATTTGGCAACGTCAAAACTTCATAACCATCATCAAGCACTAACACCGTATGCTCACAATGACATCCAATTGAGCCATCTTTCATTTTTACCGTCCAATTACTATCCCTATCAACATAATTCCTTGGCTTTCCGAGACAGCTCATCGGCTCAATACAAATCGTATCGCCAGCCTTCAAAACATACCCATGACCTTTTTTTCCATAATTCGGCACTTCAGGCTCTTCGTGCATACTTTTTCCAATTCCGTGCCCCACATAGTTCTCGATCACGCCCAAATTCCCCGCCCTCAAAACCTTTTCTACTGCTGCACCGATATCTCCAATATGAACTCCCGCCTTAACTTTATCAATCCCTTCCCACATAGCACTCTCCGTTACAGAAATCATTTTCTTAATAGCCGGAGAACCTTTTTCTCCAACAATCATCGTAAAAGCCGCATCAGTAAAATAACCTTTATAGAAAATATCCAAATCAAAAGATACCTTATCCCCTTCTTCAAAAGCATAATCAGTAGGCGCACCATGTACTAATTCGTCGTTTACGGAAATACAAATTGCTCCCGGAAATTTCTCTTCAAGCATATCATAAGCAACTCCCGCACCGCGAGCGATAATTTCTCGCCTAACCCATTCATCAACCTCATATTCCGTCATTCCAGGCTTAACAAAATTCCTTAAATCCTGCAAAATACCGCCAAGTATATGCCCACCTTCACGCATAGCTTGGATTTTTTTACTCTCCATAACTACTTTCCCCTGGACGAGCTATTTTTTGTGATTGTTCAACCAAACCAGTTAGATTTTCTTCCAAAACACCTGCCAGTCGGTCAGTAATTTCTTCAAATTCACCCACACCATCAACTTTCAAAACTTTCACGTTCCCAGCTTCCATCAGAGGTAAAATTGAACAAATATTTTGTTCAAACACTTCAAAACGTTTTTCGACAACTTCCTTCGTATCATCATTTCTGCCTCTTCCCTCAATACGCTTCCAAAGTTCTTCCTTAGGAACATCCAGTACAATCGCCAAATCAACCTTGTCAAAAAAGTTATTCTGAACCATCCAATTAGCTTGTTCAATGTCGCGCGGATATCCATCCAGAATTACATCCATTCCCTCTAAATCGGCTTTTTGAATTTCCCGATTCATTAATCGAATTACTTCCATATCGTCAACCAATCCACCCTCTTTCAAAGTCTTGTCAAATCTTCCAGTATCACGTAAAACCTGACCAACTGAAAGCCATCTAAATCCAAATTTTTCCGCAAGGAGCCTCCCTTGAGTTGTTTTTCCTGAACCAGCAGGCCCAAACAAAACTATCATAAAACCGCCTCCTTCACTCTCTGTGCCACTTCCTCAATTGTCCCTACGCCATTTACAATCTCACATTTAACGCCTTTTCCAGAATAATATTCAAAAATCTCATCTCTAGATTTTTCATACATATCGATTCTCTCCAATATGGTCTCTTCAGAGTCCTGTTCTCTACCACGCAGAGCAACGCGCGCCAAAAGTTCTTCTTCTGGAACATTAATTTCAAGAATCAAATCAATTTCAATATTATTCTCTTCCAAAATTTCACATTGACGTCGATTTCTTGGGAAGCCATCCAAAATAAATCCTGCTTCGTCATTATCATTAATAGCTTCTAATACCATCTTAGCCATAATTTCATCCGGAATAAGTTTTGCACCTTTAATGATTTCCAAAATCTCCGGATTACCACTATTTCGACATAATTCCCCAGATGAAAGCCAAATCCATCCATTGTCGTTTGCTAGAATTTGCCCTTGAGTCGATTTTCCGGACCCAGGAGCTCCTAAAAATAATATTTTCATTAATTTCCTTTCATCTATACTATATCACAAACATATCAATTAAAAAATCTCCCTCTCGGGAGATTTTGTTTAACGAAGTCCTAATTTAATCTTTTCAGTCTTCTCAGCCTTGCGCATTTCACGGATGATCGCTTTATTGCGACGCTCACGTTTAGAAATTGGCTTCGAAAAACGAAGTTGAGATTTCTTAAGTGGCATCATTCCACTTTGCAAAACTTTACGATTAAAACGACGAATAATGTTTTCGTTTGCTTCGCTTTGATCTTTTCTAGTAACTTTAATTGCCATATTGCTCTATATTATATCAAAAAACCGTCTCTTCGACAAGTCTGATTTTCAAAATCCTTCCCTCAACACTCTTCGTTCCGTTCCATTCATTCTCAGTCAAATTCACCCAAACATCCACTCTCTGACCATTCTCGACCTCAAACCATTTTTCATCAGCAAAAAATGCAACATTTTTCATTTCTTTCCCATCCTCTCCTCGAACTTGCAACCGCAAATGTTCACCTTCCCCACCCATTCTTCGCACATCAGTAACAAAAACATTCTTTAGTAAAAACACAGGCTCCTCGTTGCTACTCCCAAACGGTTCTAACCTAGAAATCTCCTCCAAAAAATCTAAATTCAACCCAGAAAGATTACACACTTCAATATTCGCACCCTTAATTAAATACTCTTCCTGATTCTTTAACCCCAAACTACAATAATAATCATTGATTTCTTTTTTAAAGTTATCAAACTTTTCCGGCAAAACCTTCACGCCGCAAGCCGCAGCATGACCTCCTCCAGATATGATTGTCTCGCGACAAACATTAAGTGCCTCAGCCAAATTAAAATCTCCAAAACTCCTGCCAGATCCTTTCAATTCCTCCCTAATTTCCGTTAACACAATCGACGGCTTTTTACATTCTTCTGTAAGCCTTCCCGCTACAATCCCCAAAATACCTTCATGCCACTTCCCCTTTACGACAATTACCGGATCCCTTTCATTGTCAATATTTGCCAAAATTTCTTTCGTCGCTTTATCTTGTTGTTCCTTTCTCTCTCCGTTTAGATCATTCAATTCGAGTGCCTTCTTCGCCGCATTCGCCTCATCTTTCTCAAGCAATAATTCAAGCGCCTTTTCAGCCGCAACCATTCTACCAGCTGCATTTAATCTTGGACCGATCCGAAAACCAATCAATTCCGAATCAATTTTCTTTGCATTGCAAACTTTCATAAGTTCCTTTAGACCAACCCGTCTCGTTTTCTTCAAAACTTTCATTCCAAAATAAGTCAGCCTTCTATTTTCCTCGGAAATCGGCATGCTATCACAAATCGTCCCAATCGAAACCAGATCAAGCAACCACTTTTCCTGCCCGTCCTTTATTAATCCTCTTTTAACTAATGCGCGCGAAATTTCAAATGCAACACCAACACCAGCCAAATCCTTCAAGAACTCGTTTTTTATGAAATCTTTTCTTTTTGGATTCAAAACTGCCAAAGCATTTGGTAGTTCTTCCGGACATTCGTGATGATCAGTAATAATTACATCAATCTGCGCAGCGTTCAATTCTTCCACAATATCGAAATTTGCACTTCCACAATCAACACTAATAATCAAATCAATGTTCTCTTCTTTTGCTTTTTGGACAACTTTTTTACTCATCCCATACCCATCAGAAAATCGATTAGGCAGCATAATTAAAATATCCTGAATACCAACCAATTTTAAAGTGTCGAAAAGTACTGCACTCGCAGTGATTCCATCAACGTCATAATCGCCATAAATTAATATCTTATTCTTTTTCTTCTTAGCTTCTTCAATGCGATCAACAATTTTATTCATGTCAGGCAAAATAAATGGATCAACACAATCTTCATATTTTGGGTACAAAAAACCATCAGAAATTTTTCGTTTCTTTTTTAGCTGTTCAAAAAGCTCACTCAATTTTTATCCAATCATTTTGTTTGGTTTATTATTTGAAGAAAGTTGCTGACTTTTAATAACCATACTTTGCAACTCTTTCAAAATCGGAAATTGTTTATTCGTCTGATAAATTTTTGTATTACCTTTTTTTGTCACAATCAAGAAATTACCTTTTTCAAGACGATTAAGCTCTCTTTGAATATTTCCAGGGTCTTCCTTAATTAGCTTAGAAAGTCCACGAACGTGCGTCTTAAAATCAGGATATTTAGCAAAAACCACCAAAATCTTTCTTCTAACTCTGGATGTGATAAATACGTCTAACATTTCTACCTCTTCTTTAATGTTACTAATTATACCGCCCAAACTCATTCGTCGCAAGTAATTTTCACAACATTTTTTATGATATACTCTTTCTATGTTATATGAGGTGATCCCAACACAGATTTTTCGCAAGAATACAAATTTTCTCACCTATTATTCAGATAAAAATCTAAAGCCAGGGCACATTGTGATTATTCCTCTCGGTAAAAAAACCATAGTTGGCATCGTAAAGAAAAAAACCGAAGAAAAAATCGTTTTCAAACCAAAACCAATCGAAAAGCTTCTTTATGAAACACCCTTACCAAATCATTTATTAAAATCGATTATTTGGCTATCAAAATATTATTGCGTATCCATGCCGGCTGTCGCCTCCCTCGTTCTCCCACAAGGCATCACGAAAAAACGACGAGAGAAAACTAAAATTCCTCCAAAATTAACCCAAAAATTGCCAATAATTCCCCTCAACCCCGCCCAAAAACAGGCTCTAAAAGCCCTCAGGAACGCCAAAGAGGCCACTAAACTCCTTCATGGCGTTACTGGTAGTGGTAAAACGAACATCTATTTAAAAATGACTTCAGAATGCCTCAATCAAGGCAAATCAACCATCCTTTTAGTTCCAGAAATCGCTTTAACTTCTCAACTAATACAAATATTTGAATCGGCTTTCGGTACAACCGTAACAACCGTTCATTCCCGCCAAACCGAATCAGAACGCCATCAAATCTGGCAAAAAATTCTCAATTCGAATGATCCACAAATCATTATTGGCCCACGTTCTGCTCTTTTTGCGCCCCTAAATAATCTTGGCCTAATTATTATCGACGAAGCCCACGAATCCACCTATTATCAAGAAAACTCCCCAAAATATTCTTCTTTGCGTCTCGCCAGCTTTATCGCAAAAACCCTAAACATCTCCTGTATTCAGGGTACTGCAACCCCTCTTATCTCCGATTATTATCTCGCAAAAAAGATGGATTCCCTTGTCACTCTCTCGGAAAAAGCAAAAAAAGAAGCCTTTATGCCAGATATCCAAATTATCGATCTGCGTGAAAAGCAAAATTTCACAAAGAACCGCTATTTTTCCAATCTCCTAATAGAAACCATCTCAAAAAACCTAAAAGACGGCCACCAAACCCTAATTTTCCATAACCGCCGCGGCTCCGCCCCTTTAACTCTCTGTGAAAACTGCGGTTGGCAGGCACTTTGCCCCTCTTGTTTCCTTCCATTAACACTCCATTCCGATTCTCTCTCGCTAGTTTGTCACTCCTGCGGATACAAAACAGACATCCCGCATTCTTGTCCAGACTGCCATACGCCAAACATTCTCCATAAAGGTTTTGGCACTAAACTCCTCGAATCTGAACTAAAAAAGCTATTCAAAGGCACAAAAATCGCCCGTTTTGATGCTGACAATAAAAAACAAGAATCCCTCGATTCTCTCTATAACGAAGTAAAAAGTGGTGACATAGATATCATTATTGGCACTCAAACCATCGCCAAAGGCCTCGATTTACCAAAACTTGCCTCTGTTGGAGTTGTTCAGGCCGACTCTGGCCTTTCTCTGCCTGATTTTTCCGCCGAAGAAAAAACTTTTCATCTCTTAAATCAAGTTATCGGCCGCGTCGGTCGCGGCCATCTCGACACCGCCTCTGTTATTATTCAATCTTTTCAGCCCGAAAATCCAGTAATAAAATTCGCAATCAACTCTAATTATATCGGTTTTTATGAATACCTCATTAATAAACGAGAGAAGCAGGGCTTTCCGCCATTGTTCTTCCTCGCAAAAATCACAATCACAATGAAAACCGAATCGACAGTAATTAAAAAGATTCGCGAACTCCATAAATTCCTCGCGAGTTCCACTGGAGATTCCATAAAAATCTCCGCCCCAGCCCCTGCTTTCCATGAACACACCGTTTCTGGTTATACTTGGCAAATTATTCTAAAATCAAAATCTCGCACCACTCTTCAAAAAACTCTCGAAAAAATCGACCCAAAATTCCCCGTCCATATCACTCTCGACCCCCCATCATTGATATAAAATATGATATAATATGTAGCATGAAAATCATCACTGCTCCCGACCCAAAACTCCGTGAAAAATCCAAAAAGGTCAGTCATATCACAGACGAGACCAAAGCAATCATTGCCGAAATGAACAAACTTTCTCTTGATTGGGAAAAGGAGCATCCTTTTGAACTTTCAGCAGCAATGGCCGCCCCTCAAATGGGCGTCAATCAGCGCATCATTATTGTCCGCGATGATATGGATGACAAAGAAAACAACCATTTCACCGCTCTAATCAACCCAGAAGTCATCAAAACCGAAGGAAAAATGCAAAAAGATTATGAAGGCTGTCTTTCCGTTCCAGAAGTTTACGGACTTGTAGAGAGACCAAAAAAAGTAAAAGTCAAAGCTATTCTCGAAGACGGCACCGAAGTTCGCATTAAGGCCGAAGATTCCCTCGCTCGCGTTCTTCTTCACGAAATTGACCATCTCGAAGGAATTCTCTTTATTGACCATATTAAAGATAAAAAAGACGCCTTCTTCAAAATGAACGACAAAGGCGACCTTGAGCCTCTCGATTACGATAAAGACATTAAAAATAATAAAGGTCTCTTCCCTGATGAATAAAGAAAAAATCATCTTTTTTGGCAACGGCCCTCTGGCGGATTTCGCCATTAATATTCTCTCAAAACATTTTGACATCATTTTTCACGCTAAAGAAAAATCCGATCTCGAAACCGTAAAATCCTTGAAAAAATCTAACCCCAAAGCTCACGGCATTCTCGCCTCCTTCGGAGTAATGATTAAAGAAGATGTCTTAGATATTTTTGAGCCCGAAGGCATCCTCAATATTCACCCTTCCCTGCTTCCAAAATACCGCGGTGCTTCTCCAATCGAAACCGCCATTTTGAATGGCGACACAAACTTTTCCGTCTCAATTATGAAACTCGTAAAAAAAATGGATGCCGGTCCAATTTATTACCAAACAACCCTAAAAAACCTTCCCCTAGAAAAAGAGAAGATTTACCAACATCTTTCTAAAACCGGCGCAAAATGGCTAGTAGAAAACCTAAATAATCTCCCGGCACCAACCGCCCAAAATGAAGACGAAGCCACTTTTACTGAAAAATTTGACAAATCTATGTCACTTCTCGATCCAAAAAATAAAACCTCCGATGAGCTTCTTCGGCAAATTATAGCTTTTCAAGACTTTCCAAAAAGTAAATACGAATTTTACAAAAAAGAATGCATTATTATTTCCGCCCACATCTCTGAAACACCTTCCGAACTCTCCATTGAATGTAAGGACAAAAATTACATCTGTATCGATTTCCTTCAACCAGCCGGAAAAAAACCAATGGACTGGAAATCCTTTCTAAACGGCTACAAAAAATAACCCTAAAGGGTTATTTTTTATTCTAAAATCTTGTCTTTTTTTGCCGCAATTTCAGCTTTTAGCTCTTCAATCGTATCTTCAACAATATTAGAAAAGTTAGGTTTATTCTCTTTTAGCCATAAAAGAGCATCAATATCGTCCATCGCTTCAAATTCCTTTAATTCTTCCTCTGGAATCCCCTCGCTAATTTTCTCACCGATTCTTACCTCAAGTTCCTCTTCGACATATGTCAAAAAAGCCTCTTTTTGATCATCCGGCATCGCAGAGAGTCCAACTTCCCTCAAAAAGTCATTATCAAGTTCCATATTTGCCATTATAAACTAAAGCTTTTTCTTTTTCAACTCACGAACAAAGAATTTTACCCGATCACCAACTTCCATTTGAATTTTCTTAGTAGTCTTAAACGACAAACCACCAATCTCACCCTCAATAAGCTCCTTCACGTCCATCTTTTCCTTCTGAACGCTTTCAACCTCAACCTCACCAATATACTGTTCATCGCGGACTACGCGTCCGAGCATCCCAGCTTCAACTCTTCCATTCAAGATTTCGCCGCCAGCAATAATCGAGCTCTTCTCTGTGCGGAAAACGCCCATCACTTTCAACTCGCCTTTATCTTCTTCGACAACCTCAGCATCCAGAAGATCTTCCATCGATTTTTTTGCATCATCCAAAAGTTCATAAATAACCTTGTACGTTCGAATCGAAACGCCATCCCTTGCTGCCATCTTAGAAATATTCGTTGGCACCGTCACATTGAAGCCATAAATCACAGTATTTTCACCAACTGCCATATAGACATCATTTTCGGTAATATCCCCAACTCCAGTCGCAACAATATTTAGCGTAACTTCACCTTTGGTATCAATCATCTTAAGAGAATCAACAACACTTGTTACGGATCCAAGTACGTCGCCCTTAATAATCACATTAAACATCTTCGTATTGTCAACGGTATTCATCATGCGAAGCAAGTCGCCCGAAGTCACATTTGCCGATGCAAGCTCATCACTTTGTGCTTGAGCATTAAGAAGTGCCATTTTTCTAGCAGTTTTCTCATCCTTTGCCTCAACAAATCTATCGCCAAAATTAGGAAGTTCTTTAAAGCCAGTTACAGTCACAGGAATCGAAGCTGTAGCTTTTCCTTTTGGCTTCCCCTGAAAATCAAGCATTGTACGAATCTTACCATAAGTCGAACCAGCAACAATAAATTCACCCGTCTTAAGTTCACCTTCAGTAACAAGCAGATTAACAACAGACCCCTTTCCAACTTCCATATGCGACTCAATAACAAGCCCTTCTGAAGGAATATCATTGTCAGCCTTAAGTTCTTCGATATCAGCAGTAAGGAGCACCATATCAAGCAATTTATCAAGATTATCGCCACGTTTTGCGGAAATAGGAACCATAATAATATCACCACCCCATTCTTCCGGCTGAAGACCATGATTAGAAAGATCAGCCATTGTCCTCTGGACATCAGCTCCTTCTCTATCAATCTTATTAATAGCAACAACTATTTTCGCATTCGCGCTTTGCGCAAATTTGATCGCTTCAACAGTCTGTGGTTTAACACCATCATCAGCCGCAACAACGATAATCACAATATCGGTCAACATTGCACCATGCTGACGAATCGCAGCAAAAGCCTCGTGTCCAGGAGTATCAAGAAAAGTAATCCATCTATCACCGTGCTTTAATTGATAGGCAGAAATATGCTGAGTAATTCCACCAGCTTCGCCTTCAACTGTCTTCTTGTGTAGTAAAGTATCAAGCAAGGTTGTCTTTCCATGATCAACATGTCCCATTACGGCCACAACAGGCGGACGAGAAACGGCATTATCAGAGAGTTCATGATGAAAATCCGACGTTTTAATCCCAGTATTCTTTCTCTCTAATTTAACATTCTGAATTCCAAGTTCGTCAATAATAATTGAGGCGGTCTCAAAATCAAGTCTCTGATTAATCGTTGCAACAATTCCATTCTTGAAGAGTTCACCAATCAAAGTCGTAACAGAAAGCCCAAGTTGATTAGCAAGCTCATCAACAGTAATTGAACCAGCAATTTGAATAATTTTCTCCTGACTTTCCATCAAAAACTCTCCTTTCATTAACTTCTCCTATTTTACCATATTTTTATCTTATTTTAAAGCATAAATACTTGCAAAAAATTATTATATAGATTCATTCTCAAGTTTTTTAAACGCAACCTTCCCAACGGCAGTTTTTGGCAACTCATCCTTAAAAATATATTCCACCGGCAATGCATAAATCGCCACATTCTTCTCGAGTAGCATTCTAATCTCCTTCTCAATCTTCTTGCTCGGTTTCACTCCTTTTTTCAAAACAATATAAGCCTTTGGAACTTGCCCCTTATACTTATGCGGAGCACCAACCACCACCGACGTCTCTACTAACTCATGCATTCCAATTATTGCTTCAAGGTAAGTAGGATAGATATTATATCCACTTGACACAATAATCCTTTTCAATCGTTGTGTAAAATAAATCAATCCATCTTTACCAAGATAGCCGATATCGCCAGTATGTAACCATCTCTCGCCATCCTTGTTAGTCCAGACCACGTTATCTGTCTCTTTTTCATCGTTTAAATATCTCTTCATTATAAGCGGCCCTGATATACAAATTTCCCCTTCCTCGCCAATCTTGGCCTCTCGCATCGTTCCAACTTTTACTATCTTAAAATCCATATCTGGAAATGGCGCACCAATTATCCCATTATCAAAAACCTCTTCCGGAGAAAGACAAGTTGCACCAGTCGCCTCAGTAAGTCCATAGCCAACCCTCACTCTCGCTCTTGAACCATGCTCTGCCAAAAACACATTCAATTTATCTCTCAAGGTCTGATTCAGAGCATCGCCACCGCAAATCACCGACGTAACACACTCAAGATCATCTTTCTTCATTTTGTTACTTAAAAGCCCTTCAAATAATGTTGGCACACCAGCAATAAAGTTCGGCTGATTTTTCTTTATTATCTTTCCAAACTGCTTATGAGAAAAAGCAGGTATCAAAATACACTTCATTCCTTTACTAAGCGGCGTATGAATACAAACACCAAGACCAAAGCCATGAAAAATTGGCAAAATAGACAGCACTGTCGACCCAGGAACAGCTTGTCTAATCATACCAGTTGCCATCAATCCCAAACCATTAAAATTTAAATTTGAAAGTACAATACCTTTTGGCTCGCCAGTTGTTCCGCCACTATATAAAATAACCGCATCATCGTCAGCTCTACAATCTTCATGATAGTTTCCTTGATAAAAAAATGATCTTGAAATAAATTCTTCCCAAAGGACAACACGATCATCTCCTCTTGGTAATTTTACATTACCGCGAATCCTTAATAACTTCGCCATCTTCTTCTTCAAAAAGCCCATTCCAGTCGTTGGACGAACAACAATAATCCTCTCCAATTTCGCTGTATCCCGCAATTTATAAATCTTCTCAAAAACACCATCATAAACCAATACATATTTACTCTCCGCTGCCCGAATATAATATTCTAATTCTTTCTCTGACGACAGCGGATGCACCATATTACAAACTGCTCCAATCATATTAACTGCATAAACCATAATGATCCCCTCTGGCATATTCGGCATACATATCGTTACTCTATCGCCCGCATTCACGCCATAATTCTTCAAAGCTCTTGCCGTTTTTTCAATTTTCTTTATGAAACTTTTATATGTAACATTATGTCCATAATAAGAATAAGCTACATTATTAGGCCATCTTTCTGCCTGATCAATTATTAAATCAATCATCGAGCAATCTGGATATTCTAACGATTCCGGAACTCCTTTTTCATAGTAACGGAGCCATGGCTTTTTATCTAAGTTCGACATCTTCTATTTTCTCTCCTACTCTAATCTCAAGGTTTTCAGGTTTTGCAAAAATATCTTCTAGCATTTTTAGTGATTTTGCGAAATAATACCCATCAGCAATTCTTTCGTCAAGATTCACTCCAAATTCACAGAATTTTCTAACCTGTTTTTTCCCATCGATAATTACTTCTTCGTCATGAATTTCTCCAAATGTTGCTAAGCTTGAACAGGTTCCAAAATCATTAATATTATGAAAAATCGCACCACATTTAATGGAGCCAAGATTAGAAACAATAATGCTGCTATAATAAAGATTGTCTTTCGTCAAACTTGCCGGCAAAATTCCTTTCTTATCGCACCACTTAAAAATACCAACGACCGGCACACGCAAAAAATTTGGCAGCTTCGCCAAAACATCAATCGCCCCATTTGCGCCTTCTTTTTTCTTTTCCTTCTTATTTCTAAGCTTATCAAGATCTTTCTTAATTTTCTCACAAATCGTATCAATCGTATCATTTGGATTAATCTTCGTAATCATCATCACTTCTCGAGATTTATCATCAAAAGTCACTTTTGCAACAAAGGAAATCTTAACATCGTTATGTTCATAAATATGTCTATTTGCAACAAATCTATTCAGAAGCGGACGATTATATAACAACTTACCAATTCCAGCCATAAACGCATGAAAATAGGTTACCTCATCACCAGCCGCTTTTCTTTTTTCAATATATTTAACAAGCTCAGTAACATCAATCTTGCGGTTTATATAGACGTCGCTTACGCTCCTATTTGGTTTCAAATCGATCGAAATCTGCGCTAAGCTATGTATTTTTTTTATTCTTTTGGCGTCTTTTCTGTCGCCAAATTTTTTTCTACTCATCCTTCAATTATACACAACTTCTGTCCAAAAAACAAAAAAAATGGACCCTCGTCCAATGTGGCTCCCGGGGCCGGGCTCGAACCGGCAACCTCGAAGTTAACAGCTTCTTGCTCCACCATTGAGCTACCCGGGATTAACTACCCCATTATACCACAAAAAAGCCCCTTCGAAAAGGGGCTTTTTTTGACTTTTTCAATTATTTTGCAATTGAAAGAGAAATTTTTCGTCCTTCTTTATCAATATCAAGAACTTTAAAATTCTTTCTTTCATTAAGAGTGAAAATTTTCTCTGGATCAACATCATTGCCTTCACCGAGTTCAGAAACATGAACAAGTGCTTCAATGGCTGGAGAAATCTGAACGAAAGCTCCAAATGGAGTAATACGAGTAACAGTTCCTTCTACTTTGGTTCCCTTCTTGAGATCAGCAACTTCAGAAAGCCATGGGTCTTCGACGAGTTGCTTCATCGAAAGAGACAAACGTTCCTTGTCGATTGCGATGATTTTTGCATCGATTGTGTCTCCAACTTTAACATAGTCAGAAGGATTATTAACACGTTCCCAAGAAATCTCAGAAATATGGATCAAACCTTCGATGCCATCAACATTAACGAATACACCGAAATCAACGACGCCAGTGACAACACCTTTGATCGTATCGCCAACATTAAGTTCAGCAAAACGAGCAACAAGACCATCTTTGATAGCTTCTTTTTCGGAAAAAATCAGCTTGTTTTCTTTCTTGATAGCATCAAGAATACGAACTTTAATTGATTTTCCAACGAGAGAGTTGAGCCTCTGAAGGATTTCATCTTTATCCGAAGAACCAACTCTTGGATAGTGTTCCGCAGAAAGTTGAGAAACTGGCAAAAATCCACGAATTCCTTCATATTCAACTAACAAACCACCGCGATTTGCATCAAACGGAGTAACCTCAACGATTTCAGCGTTATCGAGTTTGGCTTGGATTTCGTCCCATCCTTTATCCTTAACTGCTTTACGAAGAGAAAGAAGAACAAAGCCGTCTCCCATTTCGGCATCAATAACAGAAGCCGTAACCTCATCTCCAACATTCAAGTTGCGAGCGAAAGAAGCTTCGCGGCGAGGAACAAGTCCAACACCTTGCGCTCCGAGATCGATTAAAATCTCGTGTTTTTTTACAGAAAGCACCTTCCCTTCGACGGTATCTCCTGCAATTGCTTTTTTGACAGAATTCTCAGCACCAGCCAACAATTCATCCATTGTCATTTTTTTGGCATTAGCCATAATTAAATTTTTCCTTCCTTAGACTCGTTCAAAAATCCCCCTTCTTTTGAACGAGCCTAAACTGCCGACCATTTTATCAAAAAACACCGAAAAAGTAAACCCTAGCATCTTTTTGTGCTAAAATGGAATCATGCATTTAGCGATTGATGTGGGCGCAACAAAAACTCTTATAGCATTATTTTCCGAACACGGCCGCTGCCTAAAGCGAATAAAATTTTTAACCAACAAGAATCAAACTCAATTTTTAGATGAACTTTCTTCAAAGCTTACCCCCTTCAAAAAGAAGAAAATCGCCTCCGTTACAGTCGCTGTTCCGGCGGTGGTAGAAAAAGATTGTTCATTCACTCCAGCAAATTTACCCTGGAAACATTTTAATATTATTCCAACTTTGAAAACTATTTTCAAAAAATCCAAAATCTCCGTTTTAAATGATGCCGACCTAGCTACATTATACGAATCCGGACCATATACCGGAAAAACCATCTATCTTACCTTTAGCACTGGAATCGGCGGCGGCATAGCCAAAGATGGAGTTGTTCAGAAAACCTCAGCTTCATTTGAACCAGGACACAGAATCTATCATTTCGGAGAAAACGACGAAGAATGGGAAAAATTTGCTTCCGCAAATGCCCTAAAAAAACTTCTTAAACGAAACGTCTCAGAAATCAACAAAAAGTCTGATTTTGACGCTATTGCCTTTCGCGTCTCCATTGGATTATCTAGCATCATTAATCATTATCACCCTAACACCATCATAATCGGCGGGCCAGTTGGTAATATTCTCAAAAAAATCCATCCATCCCTTATCGATTATGTTTTTCCAAAAGTCAATTCCCTACCAAAAATCGTCAAGGCAAAACGCCCCGAAGAATCAGTAATCTACGGTTGTTATCTTTATGGAAAATTTCACTAATCTAATAAACCAACTCAAAGCCGATTTTCCTCAATTTTCCTTCAAAAATGGAAAGAAATTTTCTTTTCGACCCCCAAAAACCATCATTATTGGCCCCTACGAGCCCCAAGCTGAGCTTCTCCTTCTCCATGAGCTTGGACACGCCACTTTAGATAAAAACACCTTCAAAACCGATGTAGAGCGCCTTAAAATCGAATCTGAAGCCTGGAATAAGGCAAAATCCCTCGCACATGACCTAAAAATCGACTTTGATGAAGATTTTGCGGAAGGTAAACTAGATTCTTACCGCAACTGGCTTCACCAAAAATCTCTCTGTAAAAAGTGTCGTCTTACCCGTTTCCAGACGGAAGATGGCGAATATCACTGCCCTTACTGCGATTTTTAACGATTATCGCCAGATCCGTGTAATTTGTTCCTCCGATGCCTATCTTCAAGCTTATCTAAATTCATTTTTGCAACATCATCAAAATCAATCCCCATATATCTGGAAATCGTAGCAAGATACCACAAAACATCCCCTAATTCTTTCTTTACATCATTCTCTTTCTCTTCGGAAATCACTCCATTATCATCTCTTAAAATCTTCTTAAATTTTCCAGCAACTTCGCCCGCCTCCTCTGTTAAACCAAGTAATTTTGCAACAAAAGCCGGATTTTTCGGATCACTATCCGCCTCAAAACAATCATATTTCTTCGCTTTTTTCTGATATTCATTAAAATTCATATTTCCTCCTTTTCCAATTATACAATAAAATAACCCCATACGGGGTTATTTTTATTAGTAAAAATTATTAAGCTTCCTTTTTAGCAGGTCCACGACGAGAAATACGTCCACCTTTAGCACCAGCAATTTTAGCTAATGCAGGATTAGCAGCAAAACCGCCAGTATGACCGTTTTGTCCACCTTTTTTACCAATTTGAGCGTAAAACTCTTTACCGTATTTTGCTTTGTTAGTTGCAGCAGCTTTAAGGCCACCAGCTTTAGTTCCAGCCATTCTGAAACATCTCCTTCTGCCCACCAGATAACTAATATTAACACCACCCTTCTTTCAGAGTGTTCATAAGCATTATATCATACCGCTTCAGTTTTGTCAATACGCTTTTTTTTATTTTTATGTCATAATATATAAAATAAGACCGAACAAAAACCTAGAACTTTTTGCACAAAATGTGGAAAAAACCATTGACATTATGCATTTTGTGATATACAATAGAGGTACTTTGAACAAAACCACTGCGAGGTTGCTCAAAGTTATGACCTACATTTCTTTTAAAACCGCTGGCAAAATAGCAGCGGTTTTACTTTGTATCAGTTTTAATTATTTATTCTTCCCTACAGACATAACTAAAAGATAAAGAAAAACTCCGAGAAAACTCGGAGATCTTTCTTTGGTGGAGTAACAGGGACTCAAACCCTGGACCTCTGCCTTGCAAAGGCAGCGCTCTAATCAACTGAGCTATTACCCCAGTCATTCAATTGTATCAAATTTATTAAAAAATGTCAAGGGTCAAACTACTTATTTTTAGAAAGTACATTTTGCCTAGTCCATTCATACATTGCAATACCCGCTGCAACTCCGACATTTACAGATCTAGTTGAACCAAAACTCTCAATTTCCCTAATATCATCACATCCGTCAATCATCTCTCTGGTTAAACCATTACCCTCACTGCCAAAAACCAATGTCGTCTCCTCTATAAATTTCTTTGCAGATAAAGGCAAAACCCGTTCTGTATTATTTTCAATCCCAACCAGTTCCCTTCCTCGTTTCCTCTGGTCCATTAGAAAATCACCCAAATTATCCCAATGAATAATTTCCAAATATTTATCCGTACACATTGCGCCACGACGATTATATTTTTTACGCCCAATAATATGTACTTTTGAAACATTAAAAGAGTTGGCACTTCTTACAATTGTTCCAATATTAAAATCATGCTCAACATTTTCAATAGCAACTTCAAGGCTGTTTCTTTTCTTATTCAACTCATCAAAAACTTGTTCATTCGACATTCCTTTGTACTCGTCAATCAAATTTCTTGTATCTTCCATAGAAAAATATTATACCAACGAAACACCAAACTTTCAAACTTAACCACAAAAAAACACCCTTTCGGGTGTTTTCTATTTAACAACTTAATTGTGCAATTCATCGAAAGTCGAATTTAAAGCTTGATGTTGTATCTGTTTCCAGAATTATTGTGTTCTAAGCTTACATAACACAATTACAACCGACCTTGCTATATGCAACCTCTCGGTTTCATACGCATCATTCTCCCTAGAAAGGAGGTAATCCATCGACACGTTCTCGTACCGATGCCTTGTTACGACTTAACCCCAATCATCTCCCCCACCTTAGGCAGCCGAAGCCGACTTCGGGTGTTGGTGACTCTCATGGTTTGACGGGCGGTGTGTACAAGACCCGGGAACGTATTCACCGCAACATGCTGATCTGCGATTACTAGCGATTCCGACTTCATGAAGGCGAGTTTCAGCCTTCAATCCGAACTGGGACTGGCTTTGGTGCGATTTGCTCCACATCACTGCTTCGCTTCGCATTGTACCAGCCATTGTAGCGCGATTCTAGCCCAAGGCGTAAGGGAAATACTGACCTGACATCATCCCCTCCTTCCTCCCCGTTACCGGGGCAGTCCTACCAGAAAAATACAACTGGTTGCAAGGGTTGC
>JAZUHD010000026.1:0-2280 GCA_045641545.1 Candidatus Nanosyncoccus sp. | reverse complement strand
TGGTGGTGAGCAACAGATGCTTGCTATGAGTAGAGCTTTGATGGCACGTCCTAAGCTTTTAATGCTTGATGAACCTTCGATGGGACTTTCACCATTGCTTGTTTCTCAGGTGTTTGACCTTATAAAGGATATGAACCAGCAAGGCATTACTATTTTACTTGTTGTACAAAATGCTGAAAAAGCATTAAAGATTGCTGATAGAGCATATGTTCTTGCGAACGGTGAAATCACCCATAGTGGTACTGGAGCTGAGCTCGCTAATTCTGAGGAAATCAAGAAAGCTTATCTCGGCGCGTAAAAAAAGAATTTTTTGGGAGTAAAAAAATGATTGTATTGGAACATCTTCGAAAAGAATATCCGAATGCCGTTCCGCTGGAGGATGTAAATGTCACCATAAACGAAGGTGACATCATCTCTGTAATTGGTCCCTCAGGCACAGGCAAGTCCACGCTCATTCGTTGTATCAACCTTTTGGATAAGCCTACATCTGGACGCATTCTTGTAAACGGAAAGGACATTACAGCCAAGGGCTGCAATATTCACGAGGTGCGAAAAAAAATGGGCATGGTTTTTCAAAGCTTCAATCTTTTCGGTCACCTGACTGTAATTGAAAACGTAATGGAAGGGCCGGTTAGTCTACTCGGTACCTCTAGGCAAGAAGCGTATGATCGTGGTATGGAGCTTTTGAAGATGGTCGGAATGGAAAAACGCGCATTAAACTATCCTAATATGCTCTCCGGCGGGCAAAAGCAGCGTGTTGCAATCGCCCGTACTCTCTCAATGGATCCTGATATCATTCTCTTTGACGAACCTACATCGGCGCTTGATCCTACCATGATTGGTGAAGTGCAGTCAGTAATCCGTGATCTTGCAAAAACGGGCAAGACCATGATGATTGTGACGCATGAAATGAAATTCGCTCGCGAGATATGCAACCGCGTCTTTTTTATGGATCAGGGCGGCATCTATGAAGATGGTACACCTGAGCAGATTTTCGATAACCCGCAAAAGGAGCGCACACGCCGCTTCGTACATCAGCTCAAGATTAAGGAAATTCGCATCACGCCAGATGATTGCGATGCCCTTCGCAGTGTCAATGAACTCAATCTTTATCTTTTCAGAAATGAAATCCCTGTGCGATTACGCCATGGTATCGAATCGGTATTCGAGGAACTCTGTTTGCAGATTCTTATGCCAACTTTGGATGAACCAGAGATTAATTTCGTTTTAGAGTACAATGAAGAAAAGAGAAAAGTATATATAAACGTTTTGTATAACGGAGAACGTTTTGATCCGCGTGAAAGCGACAATAAAATCGCGCTATCTCTCTTACAAGCCAATGCAGTGATTGATGGCTATACTAGCATTGATGAGACTCCGTATACGAACAAAATATCACTTACAGTAAATATTTAAGGAACTATTAGAAAAGGATGTTTGTGGTGAAAAATAAAAAAACTGTTATATCATTAATTCTCGCAGCGTTACTTTTGTTGACGTTGCTTTCAGGTTGCGGCGCAAAGTCAAACAAAAAAAATACTGAGTCTGAGAATTTTGCTGGAAAAAAGATTGGATTTGTAACTGGAGCAATACATGAACAAATTGCAGAAAAACATTATCCAGAGGCAGAACTATGCGGTTATAACACCTACCCAGACCTCGCCGAAGCTTTAGAGTCAGGGAAAATAGATGGGTATGTACTTGATGAACCAGCGGGACGTTTGATGATGCAGTCCTATCCAAATCAGAGCCTTTCTGAGGTAATTGAGCCGGCGGCTTATGCCTATGCCTTTGCAAAAAACGACCAACGTGGTGACAAGATTCGCGAACAGCTTGACAGCTTTATTGAGGAATGCCGTGAAAGCGGTGTTCTAAAAGAGATTGATGAGCTCTGGCTTGGCACTGACGAAGAACGAAAAACTGTAAACACCGATGAACTCACTGGCGAAAATGGAACGATAAGATTTGCGATTTCTACCGATGCTGGTGCGCCTTTCATTTATTTTAAAGAGGACAAGTTGGTTGGATATGAGATTGATCTCATGGCACGTTTTTGCGCAAAATACGGTTATAAACTAGAAATGACTAATTACAGTTTTTCAAGTCTAATGGTGACAGTTTCGAGCGGAAAGGCCGATATTGCTGCGACAACTATAGCCATCACCGAAGAACGAAAAGAATCGATGAATTTCTCCCTTCCTACTTATGAAGGTGGCGTTGCCGTTATGACAAAGGATTCGTCCAAGGAGAATGCAGGTTCCAGCGGACAAAAGCGTGCTG
>JAZUHD010000025.1:0-2676 GCA_045641545.1 Candidatus Nanosyncoccus sp. | reverse complement strand
TTCTTTTCGCTCTTCGGTGATGGCTATAGTTGTCGCAGCAATATCAGCCTTTCCGCTCGAAACTGTCACCATTAGACTTGAAAAACTGTAATTAGTCATTTCTAGTTTATAGCCGTATTTTGCGCAAAAACGCGCCATGAGATCAATCTCATATCCAACCAACTTGTCCTCTTTAAAGTAAATGAAAGGCGCACCAGCATCGGTAGAAATCGCAAATCTTATCGTTCCGTTTTCGCCGGTGAGGTCATCGGTATTTACAGTTTTTCGTTCTTCGTCATTGCCAAGCCAAAGCTCATCAATCTCTTTTAAAACACCGCTTTCACGGCATTCCTCAATAAAGCTGTCAAGCTGTTCGCGAATCTCGTCGCCACGTTTATCGTTTTTTGCAAAGGCATAGGCATAAGCCGCCGGCTCAATTACCTCAGAAAGGCTCTGATTTGGATAGGACTGCATCATCAAACGTCCAGCCGGTTCATCAAGTACATACCCATCTATTTTCCCCGACTCTAAAGCTTCGGCGAGGTCAGGGTAGGTGTTATAACCGCATAATTCTGCCTCTGGATAATGTTTTTCTGCAATTTGTTCATGTATTGCTCCAGTTACAAAGCCAATCTTTTTTCCAGCAAAATTCTCAGCCTCAGTATTTTTTTTATTTGACTTTGCGCCGCAACCTGAAACCAACGTAAACAAAAGTAACGCTGCGAGAATTAATGATATAACAATTTTTTTATTTTTCACCGCAAACACCCTTTTCTAATAGTTCCTTATATATTTACTGTAAGTGAGATTTTATTCGTATACGGAGATTCGTCTATGCTAGTATAGCCCTCAATCACTGCATTGGCTTGCAAGAGGGAAAGCGCAATTTTATTGTCGCTTTCACGTGGATCGAAAAGTTCGCCGTTATACAAAACGTTTATATACACTTTTTTCTTTTCTTCATTGTACTCTAAAACGAAATTAATCTCCGGCTCGTCCAAAGCTGGCATAAGAATCTGCAAACAGAGTTCCTCGAATATCGATTCGATACCATGTCGTAATTTCATAGGGATTTCGTTTTTAAAAAGATAAAGATTGAGTTCATTAACACTGCGAAGGGCATCGCAATCATCCGGAGTGATGCGAATTTCCTTGATTTTTAGCTGATGTACGAAGCGACGTGTACGTTCCTTTTGCGGGTTATCAAAAATTTGCTCAGGAGTTCCGTCCTCGTAGATACCGCCCTGGTCCATAAAAAATACACGGTTACATATCTCACGGGCGAATTTCATTTCATGCGTCACTATCATCATGGTCTTGCCCGTTTTTGCAAGCTCTCTAATAACTGACTGCACTTCGCCAATCATGGTAGGGTCGAGAGCCGAAGTCGGTTCGTCAAATAGAATTATATCTGGATTCATTGAGAGTGTGCGGGCGATTGCAACACGCTGCTTTTGTCCACCGGAAAGCATATTAGGATAGTTTAATGCACGTTTTTCCATGCCAACCATCTTCAAAAGTTCCATGCCACGGTCATATGCTTCTTGCCTAGAGGTGCCGAGTAGACTAACCGGCCCTTCCATTACGTTTTCAATTACGGTCAGGTGACCGAAAAGATTGAAGCTTTGGAAAACCATGCCCATTTTTTTTCGCACCTCATAGATATTACAACCCTTGGCTGTAATGTCCTTACCATTTACGAGAATTCGTCCAGAGGTAGGCTTGTCCAAAAGGTTGATACAGCGAATGAGCGTAGATTTTCCTGTACCAGATGGACCGATTACAGAGATAATGTCGCCTTCATTTATAGTGACGTTTACATCCTCCAGCGGAACGGCATTCGGATATTCTTTTCGAAGATGTTCCAATACAATCATTTTTTACTCTCCAAAATTTTATGCGCCTAGGTAAGCTTTCTTAATTTCTTCGGAATTAGCGAGCTCAGCTCCTGTTCCGCTATGAGTAATCTCACCATTTGCAAGAACGTATGCTCTGTCAGCAATCTTTAATGCCTTTTCAGCATTTTGCTCAACAAGCAAAATTGTAATTCCTTGCTGGTTCATGTCAGCAATAAGGTCAAATACTTGAGAAACAAGCAATGGTGAAAGTCCCATCGATGGTTCATCAAGCATCAAAAGTTTTGGGCGAGCCATTAAAGCTCTACTCATAGCAAGCATCTGTTGCTCACCACCAGATAATGTTGCAGCAATCTGAGTACGACGCTTTCCTAAAATAGGGAACTGCTCGAAAACTTTTTCTATATCTTTTTTTATTTCTTTTTGATCTTTTTGAAGGTATGCACCAAGTAAAAGGTTGTCATAAACAGTAAGCTCCTGGAAAATTCTTCTTCCTTCCGGAACCTGACTAATACCCATTGATACAACTTTATGTGATGGTGCTTTTGTTATATCTTTTCCTTCGTATGTAATAGTGCCACCTTTTGATTGAATAAGACCAATAATTGTTTGCATTGTTGTAGTCTTACCAGCGCCGTTAGCACCAATAAGTGTTACTATTTCGCCTTCATTAACTTCGAAGGAAACTCCTTTTAATGCTTGGATAACTCCATAAAATACCTGAAGGTCTTTAACTTCTAATAATGCCATAACTCAACCTCCAATATATGCTTTGATAACTTCTGGATTGTTTAAGCAATCCTCAGTTTTACCTTGTGCCAATACTGTTCCAAAATTTAAT
>JAZUHD010000024.1:0-4032 GCA_045641545.1 Candidatus Nanosyncoccus sp. | reverse complement strand
ATTTGCCAGAATTCATTTCTTACAGATTTTAACACCAGTAAGAAACGAAAGAATTTCAAATCGATTTTGTCAAAAAACTCTATAAATTATAAAAAACCAACACATTACAAGAAAATTTAAAAAGTTAACGCACCAGTATTAATATGACTTTTTTCTTTCTGGCGTGGCCACATACAGCACTTGTGGCAATGGTTGATTGTTTTCGTTCATACAAATAGATTTTGTTTTTGATATTTTATTTTATTATTTATTACAAAAAGCAAGTATGAGACCAATGAGCGTTATAAGGACGATGAGGATGGGAATCAATTTCTTTTTTCTCTTATTTTTCAGAAAAAAAACCCTAAATTTCTCAACATCTGTTTCATATAACGACAAATTAAGCATTTCAGAATAACGCTTCAAAGTTTCAATTATTTTTTCAAATTCAGACTGCTTTGTCGTGAAAACATAGACAAGATTCCTTCCTACTTCGTCTTTCTCCTTAAAGTTGCCACTCAACTGCCAAAGTTTCTTTTCCTTATTTCTCTTAATATAAAACGCGAGAGACGTGCTGTCGCTTTCACTATGCCTAATGTTGTATTTTTTGCCAAGGGAAGACATAAATTCCATAGCTTCGTTTTGTAAAACATTACCAGAGTAATGGCTCAATTCGCCATCTATTACAAAAAGATCAGGTTCTTCGCGCGAAGCGGCTTGACTCCATAAAAAATCATTCATTGTTTATTTCTTTTTTTTAGTTCATCATTAAGTGTAATAAAAACTGTTTTTGCTCCTTTTCTTTCTGTCAAATTAGTCAAAACCAATGGATGTTCATAAAACACATATTTGTAATCTTTCTCATTCAACAAATTCTTGACACTATCACTTAACATTTCATCTGACATTTTCACCTTATCTCTATGCGTTCCAACGGAAATAAGAACTTTTCCGTTAAGCAAATCCTTTTTATCCCATAAAAAAGAAATCCTTGGATTCACTTCATCATTTCTGTAACTATTGTTGTTCATATATTCATTTATATCAAAAACAAAAAACACCACATCAGATTCTTTCAATTTCTTTTCAAAGACCCCATTCGCTAAAAAATTGACACCTCCACCCATATCACAAAGAACATAGTGATATTTTTCATCTTCATATATAGTACATTCTTCTGTTCCTGTAGGAGAATAACAATGTGTAGGTTCGTCCTTTGAAAGCCATCTAATGAGAGTTGTTTTTCCTGCAGCCCGAGGTCCAGTAAAAAACACTTTTTGGTTTTTTAATTCTTCCTTTGTAATTGCAATTATTATTACCAAGAGTAATATGTAAGCAGCACCGCCAATAATCCACCATTCCATAATTAATTGTATTTAAAAAATCAAGTTATTTTTATCCAATCCTTTCACAATCCAGCCAAGCCATACTCAAAGCTCCGGCTTTCCTAATATCAATTCCGTAAATTCGCATGAAAGCATCCGCGACGGGCTGTCCGCCGTTAGTCGTTACAGGATTGCTCATGCTGTTTGTCACCACATCGACGCTCATGCCGCGTTCAATGCGCACGCCGTTTGTGTTTTTGCTGTTTTTGACAGTCACTCTGAATAATGGCATAACCAATTTGTTTTCAAGCCTATAGCTTCCCCGATTCAGCCGTTTCACAATGCGCAAAGAAGGCTAGGAAACTTAATCGTAACTATTTTTGAAATACAGGCTCTGGAACACCTTCGTAAAGAAAACAGACACTGTTTACCTAGCCTGTATGTTTCAAACAGCATTGCTGAATGAATACAACATAGGCTGGCTTTTTCGTGTCTTATATCCCTTTACTAATTTTTCCAGAATTCGTATTTCAAGATACAAGCACAATTTGCCTTCTTGAAGACTGAGATTTCTCCCTCAGTTTCAGGCGCAAAAATAATAAGATTTTTCCTTTTGCAAGGAATGTAGAAAAAAATAGAAAGAAATTTTTCAAGTGTGGGCAATAGGATTACAGCCTCGACATGATTTCTTCCGGCTGGAATCCAATACGAATTGATTTTCTTTAAGAGTAAAACAAGAAGCCCGGCTCAAAAAAGTCAGAACGCATTGTATAGCAAGTTGCCCTCTATCGCAGTTGCCGTTTCGTCCGGTATTCCACATCCTTTTGCAATTGATTTCCATTGGCTTACAGCATCGCATACCTGTCCGATTATCGCATTGCAATTCTTAATGTGGATGATTTGCGCCACAGCACGGAAATCATCAGCAGTGAAATCTGTCCATCTGCCATTGATCGACATCTGATGCTGCGAAGTCCATTCGCCTTTCGGGTTATAGCAATACGAGACGTCGTAGGCTGGCGAGAGCGACCATTCGCCTTTCTGATTCATTAGGAATGATATGTTTTTTGTGTGGTCATCTTGATTCCTGGCTATCACATTGAAGACCATTCTCCTAAAAAGTTCTTCAGCTTGTTTGTACGGCAAGCGGAGGCGACGCATCACTTGAAACGCCTGTTCGTATGAATAGGCATGAAGCATCTTGTAATCGAAATGAGCCAAGCCGCAAAGCGTCTGCGAGTGCAGTTTTTTATTTCCACCCAAACGGTCGAAACGCCGCGTCATGAAGTGCGCCCGTCCGTTTTCTTCGAGGATACGGCATTCCATCATCTCAATGCCAGCGTTTTTTGCCATCAAATAATAGGCGTATTCAATACGGCCATAATGTTTCGGATCGCCAAGCGAAGCATTTGTCACGCCATCGAGTTTCAAAAGCCAATGTCCGAAACCCTCGGGGGCATCGAGCTGGCCGGAACGGACTTCGCCCGTGTTTTCGTTAAAGGCGACTACGGCTTTTGCCCGTTGACCTCCTGCCGAAGTCCCAACCTTTATTATATTGGCAATTGCCTCTTTCCTGTTGTCATTCAGATTTGCATTGAGTTGCGTCTTGCTATCCATCACCTCTCTCGCGATTTCAACCAAAGAGCTGATTTCAAGTTCTGATTTTTGTTCAAGATGAACGTCTTGCGCCGGGACGAACTCCAATGCCCCCATGCTGCGTTTCCCTTGATAGCAAAGCCGTTCAACGGGATTGGCAAATGTACGTCCATTCATTGCCAGCCACTTGTCGAGCAATGCCTTACCGTATGCATCCGGCAAAGCATCGGCCAGAAGTCCGGGCAAGCCGAGGAATGTGTCTTTACTCAAATTGCCAAAAGAAAAAATCCTGTCACCTAAGGGCATCATCAATGGCGAAAGTTCCAAACCGGTTGATTTGAAATCATCATCGTATTCGAACAATGCCGACTGCCGGTTTTCGTCCCACATCACGGCTCCGACATATTTGCCCCAAATAAAAACTTTAGCGAGGTTTACCATTCCGATTCAGTATTTTTGCCTTTCACATCTTTCGTCGCCCTTTCACGGACTTTCTCCCCATCAAGAATTCTTGCGTAAGCCGTCGGGCTGATTTGCCTTTCCTGAAAAAACACCTCAAGCAGGTCGAGACGGTTCATCGCCCGAAGCACTTGAATAAGCGTCATCAGCGAACAGTTGTGTCCGTTTTCAAGGTTGCTCAGCGCAAAAACCGAAATACCAGCGTTTTCGGCCACATCCTTTTGCTTGATGTTCTGCTCCAGCCGAGTTTCCTTCACTTTCCGCCCAATCATGGCAAGAAGCGCAACATCTGTCAACGAATAAACATCCATATAACTTTAGATATCTCAATATTTAGGCTGCAAAAATAGAAATTATTTTTGATATAACTAAAATTATTCACTAAGTAACTTATTACAAAATTTACAAATAAAGTTATTACTAAGTGGTTTATTACAAACGCGGCTTTTTATTGATTTTTCAGAGCATCTACTTTCTTCATTCCATAATTTCCTACTTTTGCAGCCAAAATCATCATCATGCCGGATTTGAATACCATTACAATGCCCATCGCTGAGGAATTAAAGCATTTCAATCTGCTCCTTGACAAGGAACTTGTGGCTGAAAGTCAACCGCTTTGTGGCATTTTCCAGCATGTGATGAATGCAAAAGGCAAACAACTGAGACCCGTTTT
>JAZUHD010000023.1:0-8312 GCA_045641545.1 Candidatus Nanosyncoccus sp. | reverse complement strand
TCTAGCAATGATTAAGATTACTTAATATTTTGTTAGATTTTTATTTTAGCCAAAATGACCCAATTACAATACTTAATTAATATAACATAAGAACTTTACGAATGTCAACAAAATAATGTTGTAATTTTTACAACATTTTAGTTCTTCTCTGTTTTGAAAATAAATCATTCTTATATTTTATGATTTCCGAATAATGAGTTCAGACTATCTCTAAGAATTCCACCTGGACGTCAGGAGGTTGTCTTTCCATTATAGCATAGTTCTTATGTTTTGTCAATCAAAAACAAAAAATCACCCGATGATGGGTGATTTTTTGCGACTTAGCCTCCATTGTTGACTAAGCTTGCGAAGCAGTCAACTTTTTAGAAGCGTTTGAGGTTTTTGCGGCTAGAAATGTAATAACCAAGAGCGGTTGTTAATGAACCTGCACCGAGAACGGCTCCAGCGATATCAGCACCAGTCTTGACGATTTCTTTTGGTTCGTCTGCTGGTTTACATTTTTCCATTTCTGGATTTGTATCACAGGTTGGTTCTTTTGGTTCTTCTGGTTTGCACCCAGGTAACTCTGGGTTTGTATCACAGGTTTCTGGTTCTTCTGGTTTACACCCAGGTAACTCTGGGTTTGTATCACAGGTTTCTGGTTCTTTACAAACTTTGTTGGTTTCAACGAAAGCGCCATCTTGTCTTACGGTTTTACCGTTGATCGAGATTTGAGCCCAGTTTGGGATTTCATTTTCACCACAGTCGAGAGAATTATCGACGACTTTGGCTTTGAAATAAAGGTATGCGTTTGCGCCTTTATCGTAGGAACCGATATTGAGTCCAGAAGTTGTGATTTTGTCTTCTGCCTTGGCACCATTTGGGAATTCGGTGTTGTAAAGTTCGGTTGTACCTTCAATATATTCTAGGTTTGCAGCGAGTTTATCAACAACTGTTACGCCCTTTTGGACGCCTTCAGAAGTATTTTCGTAGTAAATTTCGTATTCAACTTCGTCGCCAATTTCGGCTTTTGTAGTTTCTGCGAAATCTTCTTCGCCTTTTGTTACATTACGAACAAGTTTAGAAACGGTGTAGTCGTTATCGTAAACTGCTTTAACTTTGATGGTTACGTAGTTAGCATATTGGTAACAGCCTGGAACGCGACCATCTAATGCATCGTAACCAATGAGGGTACCTTCAGTGACAATATTGTCGCTTAATTTGATGCCGCCATTTTTACCGATACCATTGTTTTCTAGAAGTGCTGAACCACCATAATATTCTAGGTGGAAGTTTGAGCCGTCTGCGCTTTTGAATACAACGCTATCCCAATATCTGGTTGGATTTGCATTGTCGGTATGAATTTTACCATCAATTCTAACTTCACTAGCAGATTCTTGACCAATTGCAAAGAAGGTTTTCACACCGGTTGCAACAGCTTCAAGACCTTTAGGGTTGTTGTTGTGGACATAAAGACGAACAATATAGTCTTTTCCGTCTTCAACTTTGATGGAATCATAGTTCCAAATATTATCTTTGCCGTTGTCGCCATTATCTAAGCGAGCAGCGACGAAGTCTTTTTCGTCACCGATAGCACCATCGGAAATGGAGTTCATAACGATTGTATCGCCAAGAACGCCAGAGTTGATCTCGGCTTCAGTGTAACTTTTACGACCGTTTTCGAGACCAGAGTTGTCACCCCAAATTGTCGCGTAGACAGGAGCAACAGTAGCACATGCAACTACTGCAGAAGCAGAAGTCGCAAGAACTTTCTTTAAAGTTTTATTCATAATAACTCCTTATTATTGATTTAGTTTAACGTTTAAATAAAAATTAAATTTAATATTATTTTTCTAGCCGAATTTTTAATTTTCGTCTGATCGTTAAACCGAATCATCTCAGAAACAAACAAGGAAGTTCCCAGCAGACGAAGCTGCTGGGAGAGGTTTTAACGGTCTAAGTTTCACCCGTTAATAACCTGGGATTCCCCAGCGGTCTAAGTTTCACCCGCTGGGGAAATAATTTGTGAAGTGTGTGTTATTTAGCGCTTGGGGCGCGTAATTGCACCCGTAACAACCGTATCGTCCGATACAACCGTAGTTTTGCCCGTGTCTTTGTCAACATAAGTATTCGACTCAACATGGGTCGGCTCCGCCTTGGGGGCGGTGGTGGTCGGCTTTGTCGTAGTCGGTGCCTTCGTAGTTGACGGCACTTTGGTTGTTGTGGGCGCCTTTGTTGTTGGCGCCTTAGTAGTTGTCACCTTGCGGACCGAAGAAGGCATTGTCGGCTCCTCTGCCTGATAGCGAGTTGTCGCCGTTTTGTCCTCCTCGGAACGTTTGCTGCCACCACCGCGATCAGCATTACCCTGGTTTACAGGGTCTTTCTGCTGATTTTTGGTGTAAGCCTTCGTTGTCGGCTGAGTTGTCGGCTTGGTTGTCGGCTCAGGCTTCTTCGGTTTTTTATCTACCGTATTACCGCAGCGACAAAGCTGTATGATCTGCTTAGTCTCAACCTCGGCCTTTGCAGTGGCTTCGGTGGTTTTACCGTCCTTTGAAGCTTTGTTTGCTTCAACGATGCCAGCATAAGCGTCGTCGATGTCGACATCTTTCTGGATCGTAATGATCCAACAGGCAGTGTTTCCCGTGATGCCGATTTTCGGCGCATACACAATTCCTTCCTCATTGGAAGGAGTGGAATTGTAATATTTGCTGGCCGAACTACCGAGGTTATCAGTGCGAACTTTGACTTCATCGGAGAAGATTATCTTCTTGACTAAGTTAAGAGTTTGCTCGCCCTTGGCATTCAGCTCAGCGATATTACTACCGTCTTCAGGCTCATCGTAGAGTTCGGACGGTTTGACGCTGGGGGTATCAAAACCGAGTTCACTCAGATATGAGCTGGTTGCGGCAAGAAGTAACGGGTTAACCGTTTCTCCCTGTTGGATGCCCTCCCAGTAAGCTTCTTTCGAGGCATTATTAGGGGTGGCATAGGTTTCTTCGGTGTAAGTTTTGAACTTATCCGTAAAAACTTGTTTATCCAACATGCGCTGGACATACTCCAGGTCAACCGTATAGGTTGATTTGGTTGTGGTTGCCATCGTGGTGGGTTCGGTCGTCGTTTCAGCCGGCTCGGCTTTTTTGTGCTTTACCATATATATGGTAGCACTAATGGCGGCCACCACTATCAAGATAGCGGCAACCACAGCTGTTATTTTTTTTGAGCGTTCTGACATTTTATCACTCTCCCCTCATATATTCATCAGAACTATCACTAAACAAACGATAACAATTAATACTGCTACGCCAAAGACGACGTAGTAGAATTTGTTATTGTTGTTTGAGCTAATGGGCGGTTCAAGGCTGCTATCTGAGTAGACATCCTCATACTCGTCCGTTTCTTCCGGATCAAGCGGTTCTTCGGGAGCGTATCCCGTTTTGAATCTTTTCCTTCTTAACTCGGAGCCGCGTTTCTTTGCGGCTTTTTTGCCCCTGCGGGCCAACAGTGCCATAAGTTGTTTATATTTAATGGTTCCGTAGTCGGTGTTTCCGAGCTCAACGCAGAGCTCATCTTCACTGTACTGCTTCATTAAATACCCTTCGATAAAAAGGTATCTTATGGCTCCTACGAGACAACAAATAATGATGGGCAATACGCCACTCAATATAATGCTGCCTATTGATACTGCATGTGTCTTGTCATCCAAGATCATCTTGGAGATGGCGGACAGGGCTGCCGGCACAAGAGACAGGGCGCAAACCGCTCTGATTTGTCGAATGTTTATCTGTTCGAGGACCCAAACAGATAACACAGCTATGAAAACCGCAATCGGTATCATTGCCATAATCGGAGTTTTCTTTGCGAATAGAAAGATTCCGATTGATACAATCGTCAATAAACTCGCCAAAATAAGCGATGATTTGGGAGGATATTTGTGATTATCGTCTTTATAAATATCCTCGTAATAACAATTCGTTTCTTTCCTATGAATAAGGATCGAAATAATAACCGATACAATGAGCAGCAGAATCATTAGCTGCACCTCCCGAATAATATTTTATATATCAACAGGGCAAGCCCTGATAAAAAAGGGTACCACACACTTCCTCCAGATACTAGGTTTGTATCTGGGATGATTCGATTTTAATGACCTTTTACATTGGATTCTACACCTTCCAATGTAGACTGCTTTCATTATATCACACAAAGTAAAAAAAGTCAATAGTGTTATCACCTTTTCCGGTTATGTTCAAAATTAAACTTTCAAGTCTTAAATGGTGTTATTTTGTTTATTTTTTTAACATGAAAAAGCCCTCGGCTCTCCCCACGCTGGCTGCGTGGAAACCGAGGGTTTAAGAAAGAAGCTTATTCGGCGGTGGCCGCAACAAAATTGAAAATGGCTTTTTTGCCGCATTCGGTGTCGGCGATCGCCTCAATAAGTATCTGGGCACGGCGATCATATTCAGTGAAGTATGCGAGGAGAGGCTCAATAGCTCTCGCCTTAGCTTCGAATTCTGCCTTTTCAGCCTCTTCGGCGAGACGGAGTTTTTCCTCCTCTGCCTTTTGTCTGGCAGCAGCCTCCGCTGCCTCGCGGCGGCGTTTTTCTTCTTCCGCCTTTTGTCTGGCAGCAGCCTCCGCTGCCTCTGCCTCTCTTTTGGCGGCGGCTTTCGCCTCCTCTTTGAGACGCTCGCGCTCTTCGTCGATGAGTGACTGATAGACATCAGCCGTAGCTACATCATTGCTCTCGAGGGCTTCAGCTCTCAATTTTTCGTAGATTCCGATCAACTCATTCGTGATTGGTGCAGCAGACGCGATGGATGCGGATGACTTTTTCGGTACTGTTACCAAAACGTCGTCCTTTCTTGTAACTTTTGCTGGGGTCACAGTCTCGACCGGGGTTGGGGTTGGGTTCATGCCAAAAAAATTATTCAGAAAACCCATTTTAACACCTCTTTCTTTATAATAAATTTTAAGGTACGTATTTTCATTATATCACAGATTTGCATAAATGTCAATAATTTGCAGGGATTTATGTTTTCTTCCCAAAAATACAAAAAATATGTTATAATCGATTTATCTGGTGGGATTAGCTCAGATGGTTAGAGCGTCTGATTGTGGTCCAGAAGGTCGTCGGTTCGATCCCGATATCCCACCCCATAAAAAAAGAAGTCCTGAAGGGACTTTTTTGTTTGGGGTGGATGAGGCAGCGAATCCAATCCCGGCATTTTCTAGAAGCCGCGAGAAAATCTCTTGCAATTTTTTCGAGACGACAACGAGAGCGTCTAGGCAGCTTGTTGCCAATATCTCACCTCAGAACAAAAAACGCCCCTTTTGGGGGTTTTGTTGGTTTAGCCCATTTTCTAGCGAGATATGAGCACGAAAACCGCTACGCCAGCGGCGATGCCAAGAATAATTGTGATAAGAATGGTAACGGCGAACGGAATGCCTTTTTTCTCTTTTTTCGGGACAACGGGCATTTTTTCGGATTTGGTTGACTCCATGGGTTTTATTTCTGTTTCTTGCTTTTTCCCTCCAGAGAGTGGGCGTTTTTCAACCTTGATGGACTTCAGGAAAGGCGATTTTCCATTGGAGTTATAAAGGGTTTTGCGGCTCTGCGTCTTGCCGAGCCTGACAGGCTCATCGGCAGATTTTTCTTCTTTGGAACTAAAGAATCCTTCGGATTCCAAAGAGGAAAGCCAGTCATCTCCGGAATTGTCTTTTTTGACGGATTTTGGCTTTTCTTCTTTAATAGCTTCTTCTTGGACGGGGGAAACTATTGTTTCTTCAACAACAACAGATGACGAATAGACTGGAGTTTTGGCAGTAATTGACAAATCTCTTTCCTTTTCGGCGTTCGGAGAGGCCTTTAACGCAGGAGGAAGGCTAGTAATTTTTTCGCGACGAATAATCACTGGGCCTTCAATTGGTTTTGGACGACCAACAAGAGGATCAGTCGACCTGACCGGCCTGAAGAAATCCATTGCTTTTCTGTTGTCAATCATTTTTTATTCTCTTTGCTGTTTCGATTATATCAAGGAAATCGGCAGCAATCAAGCTTGCACCCCCAATCAGTAGCCCATTAACACCTTTGATTTCAAGATATGCAGCCGCATTGGTGGTTTTGACGCTTCCGCCATAGAGAACCGCCGTTTCTTCTTCAATTTCTTTTCCAAAGGTAGATTTCAAGGTTTTCCTAATCAAATCGATGACTTCTTGGATTTTGTCTGGGGTGGCAGGAACAGCATTTTTTGTGCTGGAAATTGCCCAAACAGGTTCATAGGCGATGATCACGTCTTTGATTTCCTCTTTTGAAACTTCTTTGAGACCACCAAGAAGCTGATCACGAATCACGTCGGCAGTTTCGCCTTCTTTGCGTTCCTCTGCGGTTTCGCCGATACAGAGAATTGGAGTAATGCCGTTTCTGAGCGCGGCAGCAACTTTCAGAGAAATATCTTTATCTGTTTCGCCAAAGATATGACGGCGCTCAGAGTGCCCAATGATGGAATAATCGACTAAATTGCGAAGTTGATTGACAGAAACTTCACCTGTGAAGGCGCCAAAATCTTTGTGATAGAAATTTTGAGCGGAAAGTTTGATTTTTCTACGATCAACCTGAAGAGAAAGGGGCTGGAGAGCCATCAGAGATGGTGCAGCGACAACCTGAATATCTCGTGAAGCATGAATTTTTGTTTGGAGTTTGTGAAGGAAAAGAGAGGATTCACCGACGGTGAAATTCATTTTCCAGTTGCCGATTATATAAGTTTTTACCATAAGTTAATTATAACACACCAAGAATACCGCGCAACGCGTAGGCAGTGTCTTCGTGGGAGCGGACAGTAATGGTTTCAACGCCCATTTCTACGACTGGGTAGTCATTTCCGCCAGGTTGGGTCATGTCGCCAAAATAAAGAACGTCGGATTTTTCAACATTCAATTCCTCGAGAAGGTGAGTCATGCCAAAAACTTTGTTCATGCCTGGAGTGATGGCGTTAATTGAAGTTGTGCCGCCGATTTCATAATCAAATTCAGGAGCGAGTTCCTTGCAACGTGCGACGATTTTTTCGCGCTTTTTGCAATCTGGATCCCAAGCGTATTTCGCTTCGGTGCCAGCTTTTTGACCGAGAGCCGAAAAAGTGACCTGGGAGAGGCGGTTTTCGATAATTTCGTCACCTTCTGAAAGCTTGTCCTCTTCCCAATAGCCAAGTTCTTTGGCTGATTGTTCGATTGTTTCGGTGATTTTTTTGACCTGCTCATCGGTCAAAGGAAAATTGTAAACTTGTTCCCAATCGTGTTTTTCGAGAGAGAAACGATAATATTGGGTACCCTGAGCAACGAAAAGATGGAGATGGGAAAGTTGTTCTTCCGTAACGTTTTTGTCTTTCAAACGATTGACAATCTGAATCAGAAATTGGTCGAATTTTTGACCGGAAATCGGGCAGATTTCAAAATGGTCGAGGCATCTCACGAGCAGCTCGGCAATTTCGTCTGGAATTGGAGTTTTTGCAACGTTTAAAGTTTGATCTATATCAAATGAGAGAACTTTTTTTACCATATCTTTAGTATAAAGAAAAAGCCTCGCTTTTTCAAGCGAGGCAACAAGGAGGCGGGACGGGCGCCTCAGGAGTTTTCGATGATAATTTTCATCATTTTTTCCGCAACTTCGCGGAAATTCGGAGCATCAACGGGGGGGATTATTTTACGTACATAGCTGTACATAACTTCATCGGGGATTTCTTCCTCTCTGCCTCTAAGGCATAGGTCAAAGTAGGCAGCCTTCGCCACTTCAACAGATTTCGGATCGCTGTAATTAACCAATGCTCCAAAAGCAGTCAGCATAGAATCTCCAGAAACCTGAAGGGGGAGCGCCGCGCGGTTTGTTTTATGGAGATTTGCCCCGGCCAGCTTATACTGGAGTTCGGAAAGCTTCTGGTTGCCGTTGGGGGCGGGAGGAAGATTACTCCAGAGCAAATCATGGAGCATTCCATTATTGATATCCTCCGTCGGCCTCTCGATGAATAAGGTACGAAGAATGCCGATTTTGTCCTCTTGCGAGAGGTTGATGTAGTGGTCTGAACAACGTTTCGGACGCACGAGTTCAATGAGTTCTTTGGTAAGTTCCATAAATCCTCCAGATTAACACAACAAATGTTCGAATCACCGTCCATGATTCTTAGCGGATTCCCGCGTGCCAATTTTTCAATTGGAAAAATACACCCTATTTAAGGGATTACTTGTATTATATCACGCTTTTGTTTTTTGTCAAGAAAAAGCCTCGTTCACAGAGAACGAGGAGAGGGCGGGGCGGTGGCCCTATGACCCGGGCGGCGGGGGGCCGG
>JAZUHD010000022.1:0-13142 GCA_045641545.1 Candidatus Nanosyncoccus sp. | reverse complement strand
GATGACGGTGGTGGTGACGAGGATGACGGTGGTGGTGACGAGGATGACGGTGGTGGTGACGAGGATGACGGTGGTGGTGACGACGCGAAGGACCCGGAGCAGATTGAACAAAATATGCAAGTTCATGGCGAGAGCGCAAATATTGTTACGCCAAGGGATGCTGGTGAACTTAGCGACCGTCCAGTAACCGACAATGAAGATAATCAGTATGACTCAGAAACGAATACATTTGGAGATGTTGCTCCGGAAATTGGAACTGGCGACAATGATGGCGATGGGGTGGTTGACTCTGAAAATACTCAGACTGGAGCGCAGGATACTAATCTAGAAAGTGCTGATGGGTCTGGAAATACGATTGCTGAAAATATTGAACGGGCGGATACGTCAACGGTAACAGATGATGGAGAAAAAGTTTCCGGCCAGGAAAATCGTACTGAAGAAGATGAAGCGCGTAAGAAGGCCGACGAGAAGGCGAAAGAAGCTCAGGAACAGACCAATAAAGAGCAAGAAGCAGAACAACAAGAAGCGGCTGAGCGAGAAGAAGAACATAATAAACAGCAAGAAATTATCGATGCTGGAAATAGTGATGATGCGACTGACGAGGAAAAGGCTGCGGCTCAGGAAGCCGAGGAAGCGCAGGCGCGAGAACGCGAGGAAGCGATGCGGGAAATATATAGAGGTGCTGGTTATACCGATGAAGAAATTGATGCAATGTTTGGAAGAAGTTAATAGGGAAGAAAGAGAGAAAATAATCTATGAAAACTTTTGATAAAAATATAAAAAGCAAAATCGGGTTTTTCGGCATTGCTTCTTGTTTCGCTGGATTGATGTTTGGTTCATCTGCTTTTGCTTATGGACCGGAACGTCAGACTTTCACGATGGAGGAACCAGCTGATTATGTTACCTTTAACTCTATCACAAATAACAATGTACTTGGTGACGAGAGAAACTTCGTTCGTGTCGCTGAGGTGGGGGCGAACGGGGAATTTAGTGATGAAGTAAAGATTGTTCCCGGCAAGGAGTATGAAATCTATATTGGATACCATAATAATGCTAAATCGAGATTGAACTTTGAGGCTGGCTCACCCGGAATGGCAATGGATATTCGTATTTCTTCACAATTTCCTGGAAAGATTAATGCTGCGAACAAAGGAACCGTAAGCGCCATTATTTCCTCATCAAACGCAAACCCGAAGGAAGTGTGGGATGAGGCGTATTTTACTACCGATTCTACGGCGGATGTGATTCTGCGATATGTTGATAATTCCGCTACTATTTATAATGGTTGGAAATTAAATAATACTAAATTGAGTGAGGCCTTGTTTAGTTCGGAAGGCATATATATTGGTGTAAATGAACTGAATGGATATTTGCCTGGCTGCGCTGAATATTCTGGTCATATTATTTATCGAGTTCGCGCCGAACAGGTTGGCGCTTCTGTTAAAAAAGAAGTGTCTTTAAACGGAAATGATTTTTCCGACGTAGTTCATCCAAAACCTGGTGATACTATTACATATCGCGTGACATTTGAGAATACTGGAACGACAGATTTGACTAATGTTACTCTTCATGACAAGATGCCTACTGGTGTTAGTTTGGTTCCAGATACGACGAAATTAGTTAATATATCTAATCCATCCGGCGTGTCGATGGCTAATACTATTGACGGCAACGGATTTAATATTGGCCTGTATGGTCCAGGCGCAACTGCTGTCGTAACATATCAAGCGAAAGTAAGCGATTCAATTGTCGATGGTAACGATAAACGGTGTGGTGATAATCCGTTCGTTAACACGGTCTATATCGATCATGATGCGGGTGAACTTCAGGATAGTGCCACGATAATGGTAAATAAAGTTTGTGACGCGAAAGAGGAGGAAGACGAAAAGGAAGATTTTCCTACCTGCGAATCGAATCCTGAATTACCAGAGTGCGATAAATGCAAAACAAATCCTGAATTACCAGAATGCCAACCGAAAAAAACTTGCGAAACGGATCCAGAAATGGAAGGTTGTAAGAAAACTTGCGAAACAGATCCGGATATGGAAGGCTGTAAAAAACCTGATGAGCTTCCAAAAACTGGTCCTGCAGAAATCGTGATGGCTTCTGTGATTGTTCTTGGTCTTGGGATTTGGGGAATATACTATATTCACACGAAGAAGAACTTGAGCCGTGTCAAAGCAAGTGTCTTAAATGGTGCTAGCGATAAAAGCGATAATGATAAATCTGATAAAGATATATCATAAGACGAATAATTGTGGTATAATGGGGGAATGAAAAAAGATCGAACTTATCAAGAAGAAATCGGTGATTCGATTTATCGAATGAGATTAGAAAAAGGATGGACGCAGGCGGATTTGGCCGAGAGAGTCGGAACAAGTCAGTCTGCGATCCATCGTATTGAAAAAGGGCAGCAGAATGTTTCTTTAGATATGATAAAGAAACTTTCTGATTGTCTCGATGGTCAAATTCTCTCTATAAATAATCATTCTTCGCAGAATTTCAAGATTCGTGGCGGGAAGGAATTGTCGGGAGAAATCGAGATTAATGCGAGCAAGAATGCAGCTGTTGGGTTGCTTTGTGCTGCACTTTTGAATAAAGGGCGGACAATTTTGCGACACGTTGCACGTATTGAGGAGGTATTTAGAATCATTGAGGTTTTGGAGTCGATTGGGGTAAAGATTCTTTGGATTAATGATGGCAAGGATTTGGAAATTATATCACCTCGTGAATTGAGATTAGATGAACTAAATATTGAGGCTGCGCGAAAAACACGTTCGATTATCATGTTTTTTGGACCTTTGATGCATTGTTTCTCTAGTTTTAAATTGCCTTATGCGGGCGGTTGCTCTCTTGGAACGAGAACCGTCGAACCGCATCTTCGCGCCTTGTCAGCTTTTGGGCTTGAAGTCGATGCGACGAGTTGTAGTGGTTTCTATGAGGCGAGAGTGGATTCGAAATTAATCAAATCTTGGAGAGATAAAAAAGTTGTTCTGATTGAACGTGGTGACACTGTGACGGAGAATGTTTTGATGGCTGCTGCACTGTATCCTGGCAAAACAACAATCGTTGGCGCTTCGCCAAATTATATGGTTCAGGACGTATGCTTCTTTTTGGAAAAACTTGGTGTAAGGATCGAGGGGATTGGGACGACGACTTTGGTTGTGCAGGGCGTTCACGATATTAATCTTGATGTTGAATATGCGCCGAGCGAAGATCCGATTGAAGCGATGAGCTTTATTGCGGCGGCACTAGCGACAAAGTCTTCAATTATGATAAAGCGTGCTCCGATTGAGTTTTTGGAAATTGAGTTGGAGGTTCTCAAGGAAATGGGTGCAAAGATTGATGTTTCTCCAGAATATTTGTCAAAGAATGGAAAAACGAGATTGGTTGATTTATTAATTAAAAAAGCAAAGTTGCATGCTCCAGTTGATAAAATTCATCCGATGCCATTTCCTGGTTTAAATATTGATAATTTGCCATTTTTCTCTGTAATTGCGGCAACGGCTGAGGGAAGAACTTTGATTCATGACTGGGTGTTTGAAAATCGTGCAGTTTATACGACTGAGCTTTCGAATTTGAATGCGAAAGTTGAACTGCTTGATGCGCATCGTGTTTATGTTGAAGGACCAACAAATTGGCGACCGGCGGAATTGGTTTCTCCACCGGCGCTTCGTCCGGCTGTTGTGGTTTTAATTGCAATGCTAGCGGCGCCTGGAACGTCAATTTTGCGTAATGTTTATTCGATTAACCGTGGTTATCAGGATTTTGCCAATCGGCTTCGTAAACTTGGGGCAGATATTTCGCCAATTAATTAATAATTTTTTCTACTTTTTGTTTTAGGATGGCGTAGCGGGAAGTTGCGCCTTCCTTTTTTTCTGGGATTTCTTCGCGATTGACAAAAGAAATGTTGGAATAATCAAGAATAATATTTTTATTCGTGAATTGATCGCTGGTTAGATCGATGATTTTTCCATCAATGCGGTTGAAATAATGGTTGCCGCCGGTTGGGGTTGGCGTGGAAATGATTTCTCCGCCGTAATAATCTTGAACAATCATTGATGTAATTGTGCAATGGCAAAATGTTGGATCGTCGTAGCCGTCATACTTGCCACTAATCATTGGATGAACAGTTTCTGCAGAATAACTTTCAAGAAGAGCAGCGAAAAGGTCGTCAAGGGACTTAAATTTTTCTGTTGGATTTTTTGGGGTTAATGAAGAGAATTCTTTGCCGAGATAAGTAATTTCTCTACCTCTTTTTGTGTAAAAAGTTTTCATAGGGGAATTATACAATAAAAAGGATTAATAGCTAAGAGTTTATGGTAAAATTTTAGTATGGATGGAATTAAAAAATATTTAACTAGCAAAGAGTTTTTTGCAACAATAATCGTCGTTATTGTTTTTGTGATTTTTTATCTTGTTTTGCGATATTTCATAAATCGAATTATTGCGATTAAGAGAGATAAAATTTCCAAACGACGGTTGGGGTATATCAAAAAAGCGAGAGCTCTGCTGAGATATTTTTTGATTTTGGTAGCTACGCTTGTGATTCTACGTGTGAATGGCGTCGATGTAAATTCGATGCTTGCGGGGGTTGGGATTGTTTCCGTGATTTCTGGCTTGGCTCTTCAAGATGTATTGAAAGATGCAATTGCGAGTTTCAACTTGGTCGTTGATAAGTTTTTTGCTGTTGGCGATATTGTTGAAATTAATGGAATGAAGATGGAAGTGATGGAAATGCAGCTCAAGACTACGAAGTTCAAAGATGTTGATTCGGGGAAGATTTTGACAATAGTGAACAGAAATATTTCTGAAGCCGTGGTGCTTGCGAATTATTCTGATCTCGATATTCCTTTGCCATATGAACTTTCCGTTGAGGAGGCGAAGAAAATTATTGATATTATTATGGAAAAGGTCGATGCGATTCGGGGAATTGATGAAGTTGAATATCGCAATATTGCTGAGTTTGGAGATTCGGCTGTGCTTTATCGGTTGAGAATTCATGGAAATGCAAAAATTTTACCACAGGTTTTGCGTGAGGCGAGGGAAATTGTGAAAGTCGAACTCAACAATAACAAACTTTCTATTCCGTACAAGCAACTTGTGATTCGTGGAAAATAATATGTTATCTGACGTTTTGCTTGATGCGTTGATAGATTCACTGAAATTATTACCGTATCTTTTGGTAACTTTTTTGATTTTGGAATTTATTGAACATAAATTGTCGAAAAAGAGCCAAGAGCTGCTTCTTGGACAGAAAAAAATTGGGCCTTTGATTGGCGGATTTTTAGGTGCTTTGCCGCAGTGTGGGTTTGGTGCGATGGCGGCGAATTTGTTTTCTAGTCGAGTTATTACAATTGGAACGTTGATTGCGATTTTTCTGTCGACGAGCGACGAAATGTTGCCGATTATGCTGAGTGAAAATGTTGATTTTCTCGTGCTTCTAAAAATTGTTGCCTTCAAAGTTTTTGTTGGGGTTTTGATTGGTTTTTTGGTGGATTTTTGTTATGTAAAATTTGCGAAAAAGAAAGTTAAAAAGAATAGAATAACAGAAATATGCGCGCATGATCATTGTGGATGCGGGGAAAAAGGATTGTTTTTCTCGGCGCTCAAACATACTTTGAAAACGGCTTTGTTTGTTTTGATTGCGAATGTTTTGATTGGGATTGTGATTTTTTATGTTGGGGAAGGAAATTTGGCGAATTTATTGCTCGAGAGAAATGTTTTGACTTATTTCCTCGCTAGTTTGGTTGGATTGATTCCGAATTGTGCGCCAAGTGTGGTGATTACTGAGCTTTATCTTTCTAATTTAATTTCTCTTGGAACTTTGCTTTCTGGGCTTTTGACTGGAAGCGGGGTCGGAGTGCTTCTTTTGTTCAAAAATAATAAGAATATGAAACAAAACGCTTTGATTCTTGGGATTATCTATTTTGTTGGGGTTCTTGTTGGATTTTTGGTGGATTGTTTGGGTGGATTTTGATTGGTCTAGACGAATATTTATAGTTCGTAGCCGAGTTTTTTGATGGCTGTTTTGATTATTTCGTAATCAGTGCAGGTTTCTGGAGCCAATTCGACGATGGGAATAAAATTCCATTTTTCTTTGAGTACAGAAGACGGGTCTGCACTTTTTTTGATATTTGCGAATACATATTGTTTTTCGCTATTTTCATAGAAAATGTTACCGATTTTAATGGTGGTTCCTAATTTTTTCGCAATATCATTTATTTCGACGGTCGACGGCAATTCGTTTTTTTCATTCAAAAGTATTTGAATATTTTGTTTTTTCTCTAATTTTGGATCGAAATTTATTTTTGGAAGGAATACTTTTGTTGTCATATTTTTATCATATTAGGAAAAAACTCCTCGGTCAAGAGGAGCTTGCGTGGGGAAATGGGGTGGTTGTTTACCAATTGTTTCTTCCGTGATTGTTTTTGCCTTTTGTGTCGTGCACTTTGCGAGAGTCCTGATGTCCTGAATAAGAATTGTTATTACCAGAGCGTTGTTGTGCATTATTGCGACGCCGTTGACAATCCCAGCAATAGCATTCGCTCTTTTTCAGACCGGTAGTTTTGCAGATACTTCCGCTAGCCATTTTTTTCACCACCTTTTCAGAAAAGTACGAGCTTTTTGAATAAGCTTGCCTGTGCTGTACTATATAATGGATTTTATAAAATATCAAGATAATAGGGAAGAAGGCGAAATAAGTTTTTTTGTCGCACGATGCAAAGAATTTGTTTTGGAAGATTTTTGGATTAGAAAAAGAATACCCTTGCCGGAAGGGCGATGATTTTATTTTATCATACTTATGATAAAATGTCAAATGTAATCGAGAATGGAAATAGGTTATAATATGTATTATGAAGGAATTGCAAAAGAAAATTGAAGATTTTAATAATGAAAGAGATTGGGATCAATTTCATTCTCCAGAAAATTTAGCAAAGAGTATTTCGATTGAGGCTGGCGAATTACTAGAGTGTTTTCAATGGAATAACGAGTACGATTTAAAAGATGTAAAAGAAGAATTGGCGGATGTCTTAAATTATTGCATTCAAATGGCAAATAAGTTAGGTGTTGATCCAAAGCAAATTGTTTTGGATAAAATTGAAAAAAATGCAAAAAAATATCCAGTCGATAAAGCAAAAGGAAAGAGTACAAAATATACAAAATTATAAAAAGGAGTGGAAATGAAGATTTCGAATGCGGTTCGTTTTGATAATAATGTGCCAAACTTAGTTGATATGAGTGAATTGGATGATAATTTTGATTTAAAATTTCGAAAAGAGTGGCCGGTTGTTTATATAATTTCGAATAACGAAGAAGCTTACGTCGGAGAAACGGTGGATGCTGGAACGCGTATGGCGCAACATTTGCAAAATCCGGATAGAAGAAAATTAAACGAAGTAAGATTTATTTCTGATGATACTTTTAATAAATCAGTGGTTTTGGACTTAGAATCTTTTTTGATTTCCCATATGGCTGCTGATAGTAAGTATAAATTACAAAATGGGAATGCAGGACAGCAAAAACATGATTATTTCCAAAAATACCTTTATGAATCAAAATTCGAAGAGATTTGGAATGAACTTAAACGCCGTCAAATTGTATGCAAAGATTTAAAGGAAATTGAAAATAGTAATCTTTTTAAATATTCGCCATATAAGTCTTTAACTGCTGATCAGTTTTTGATTGTATCAAAAATTATAAAAACGTTATCCGAAGATATCCAAGCAGGCAGGAAAAGCAATTTTCTTATTAATGGCGGTGCTGGAACTGGAAAAACGGTTTTGGCGATATATCTTTTGAAATTATTATCTACAAAAGTTGATGATGATTCCGATTTTGAAGATGAAACTACGATTGAAAGTTTGCAAAAAATTCGGGCAAGAATTCCAGATTTAAAAATTGGGATTGTTGTTTCTATGGCGAATTTACGTGCGATATTAAATGAGACTTTTAGAAATGTTGCTGGTTTGAATACGAAAATGGTTTTAAAACCAAGTGATGTTGCGAATTCTTCTGAAGAGTTTGATATTCTTATCGTCGATGAATCTCATCGTTTAAAAGCTGCTCGTAATGTTGGTGCAGAGATTGGTAATATACAAAGTAATAATGTAAAACTTGGCTTTGATAAAAAAGAAGGAACGCAATTGGACTGGATACTTTCAAAAAGTAAACATGCAATTTTATTTTATGATGAAAATCAGTCCATTAAGCGCGCTGATGTGGATGCATGGAAATTTAAGCAATTAAAGGGACAAGATAATTTTCATGAATTTAAACTTGAGACTCAGCTGCGCTGTCAAAATGGTGGCCAAGAATATATTGATTATGTAAACGATATTTTTAGTAATGATAATGATCCATCGCTATGTCGTGATTTTAAAAAATACGACTTTAGAATTTTTGACAATATAAAAGAAATGACTGATTTAATTATTCAAAAAGATAAGGAATGTGGATTATGCCGCAACATAGCGGGATATAGTTGGCCATGGAGTACTAAGGGGAAAATAGAATTAAGCTCAGGTTCTTTTTATGATGATTTTGAAAAGATTAAAGAGATAAATGCTTCGGAAACAAAAAGATATATTGAGAGTGGCATTTTTGATATTGAGATAGAAAATAATAAATACATATGGAATACTAAATATGATGGTTGGATATCAACTCCGAATTCTGTAAACGAAGTTGGATGCATTCATACGATTCAGGGTTTTGATTTAAATTATGCTGGAGTTATTATCGGGAATGAGCTAAAATATAACCCTTCATCAGAAAAGTTCTATGTGGACAAAGAAAACTATTATGACTTAAATGGCAAAAATGCAACAACCGACGATGATTTATTAAGATATGTTTTGAATATTTATAGAGTATTATGTACGCGAGGAATTCGAGGAACTTATATTTATGCTTGCGACGAAAATTTAAGAACTTATCTTAAAAACTTTATAAGGCAGTATAGTTGATAGTGGTAAAATTCTTAATTGGAAGAATCAATAGGGAATATTGAAATCTTTTTTGAATTTTGCTGATTGGGATTTTTCCTTGAACAAAATTTTTATTATGGTTTCGTGATATAATTTTTGAATGGATAGTGAGGTAATTTTTTCTGGATTGAATAAAGCACAACAGGAGGCGGTTGAGACGCTTTCTGGGCCAATTTTGATTCTTGCTGGAGCTGGATCGGGGAAGACAAAAACTTTGACGCATCGAATTGCGAATTTGATTCAAAATGGCGTGCGGCCAGAGGAAATTCTTGCTGTAACCTTTACGAACAAAGCAGCGCGCGAAATGCGCGAGAGACTCTGGAAATTAGTTGGCGGGACCGGTGAAGTTTCTTGGAATTTTATGCCGTATATGGGAACGTTCCACGGGATTTGCGTGAAACTCCTCAGAATTGAAAGTGAAGCGGCTGGACTTGATAAAAATTATGTGATCTATGATACGGAAGACCAGACGGCGCTCGTGAAGCGTATTATGAAGGATTTGAAGATTACTGATAAAAGTTTGAAACCAAAATCAATACAATCGATTATTTCGTCTTGCAAAAACAAAGGAGAAACGCCGGACGATTATGCCAAGGAAGCGTATTATCCAAATCAAAAAAGTATTGCGAAGATTTTTGAGAGATATGAAGTCGAGAAAGAGAAAGCGAATGCGCTAGATTTTGATGATTTGTTGCTTCGAACGCTTAGGTTGTTTCAAGAAAATTCTGTCGTGCGAGAAAAGTGGCAAAATCGATTTGAGCATATTTTGATTGATGAGTATCAGGACACGAACAATGTACAATATCGTCTGATTAAGTTGCTTGTGAATGACGAGAGAAATATTTGCGTGGTTGGGGATGATTGGCAGTCGATTTATTCTTGGCGAGGGGCGGATTTTACAAATATTTTGAATTTTGAGCGAGATTTTCCGGGGGCGAAAGTTGTGAAGCTTGAACAAAATTATCGTTCGACGGGGAATATTCTTGAAGCAAGTCAAAAGATTATCAATCAGAATAAGCAGAGGACAGACAAAACATTATTTACGGAAGCGGGGAAAGGTGAACCCGTTGAAATTGAAGCGACGCGAGACGAAACTTTCGAGGCAAATTTTGTGGCGAGAAAGATTTTATCGATGGTTTCGAAATCAGGAAGAAGTTTCTCTGATTTTGCGGTGCTTTATCGGACAAATGCGCAATCGTTTGCGTTTGAAAAAGTTTTTATGCAGCAAACAATCCCGTATAAAATTATTGGCGGGGTGAGATTCTATGATCGTAAAGAGGTCAAAGATGTGCTGGCGATTTTGAAGGTTCTTGTGAATGTTTATGACCTTGTTTCGCTCGAGAGAGTGATTAAGAATGTGCTTTCGGGAATTGGCGAAGCGAGTATTGCGAAGATTTTTGATTTTCTCAGAGGAACTGATGAAAAAAATCCGCTTTCTGACGAGGTTTTGCTTTCGAGTTTGACACCGAAGGGAAGGAAAGCGATTTTGAAACTTGGCGAGTTCATCCAGAATGTTTCGCTCGAAACTGCGCCGGCGGAAATTATTGAGAAAATTGTGTCGTATTTTGATTTTGAGGGGCTTTTGAATGACGGAACGCCGAGTGGAATTGAAAGAATTGATAACTTGGCGGTTCTCATAAATAACGCGGAACCTTATGAAAAGTTGGAGGATTTTTTGGCAGATGCTGCATTACTTTCGAGTGCGGATGAATCGTCGAAGAAGAATTCTGTGACCTTGATGACGCTGCATGCGGCGAAAGGTTTGGAATTTCCAGTGGTGTTTTTGGTTGGCATGGAAGATGGTTTGTTCCCGAGTTCTCGTTCGATGGAAGAAGCGGATGTTGAGGAAGAGCGACGTCTTGCTTATGTTGGCATGACGAGAGCGATGGAAAATCTGTTTTTGACTTATGCGCAGTCGAGATTTTCTTTTGGCGGGCGAAACTGGACGAGTCCGTCGAGATTTTTGCTCGAACTTGGATATAATCCATATGGTTCACAAGATTATTCGGATGGGGTGGATGAGGAACACGAATTTTCTGACGAACAGGATTTTGATGGAGATGGTTTTTTGGATGATCCATTTCCAGAAGATGATGTTTGGACGTGGGGATGAATAAGGAGGAAAAATGAGTAAAGAAAATGAAAAAACTTTGAAGGTTTATGACAAGTTTGCGAATAAATATCTAAAACAGACGATTATTCACGATAAATCTGATCCGGAAAAAGCAAAAAAGAAACAGGAGTGGGTTCGGGATTTTTGCAAAGAGGGGTTTTCAAGCTTGCCGAAGAAGGCGAAGATTCTCGAAATTGGTTCGGCGGACGGGAAGAATGCGGAGATGCTTTCTGAGCTTGGTTTTCGAGTGACGGCGAGTGATGTGGCGGAAGATTTTTTGAAGGCGATTGAGAAAAAGGGGTTTGAGCCAATCAAATTTAATGTTCTTTTTGATGAATTTCCGGAGAAATTTGATGGTGTTTTCTTTTGGCGAGTTTTTGTACATTTTACTAAGGAAGACGTTCAAATTGCACTGTCGAGAATTTTTGAAAATTTGAAGGTGCAGGGAAGAGTGATTTTTAATGTGATGAATCTTGATTCGGAAGAATGTTCGGAATCGGGATGGGTTGATTTTCCTGGGGAATACCATCTTGATGCGGAGAGATTCTTTCATCATTTTCATGAGGATGAGCTTATCAGACTTGTTCAAGAGATTGGATTTTCTGTTGTTGAAATTCGGAAAAATGGCGGAAAGAATGATGATAAATGGTTCTGTGTAGTGCTCGAAAAGCCTGCAAAAATTAAATCGGAGATTCTTGAATATGTTGAAGAAGAAATTTTGCCACAATATGATTCGAAAGCTGGGCATGGACTTTCGCATATTGAATATGTAGTTCGAAGAAGTTTGAATTTTGCTGAGGATGCCGAGGAAGATGTGGATCGGAATATGGTCTATGTTGTGGCGGCTTATCATGATATTGGTAGAAAAATTGATAATGAAACGCATGAAATTCATTCGGCGAAGATTTTGCTTGCGGACGAAAAGATGAAAGAGTTTTTTGATGATGAAAAACGAAGGATGATTGCAGAGGCGATTGAGGATCATCGAGCAAGCTCGAAACGTTTGCCAAGGAGTATTTATGGGAGAATCGTTTCTTCTGCGGATAGGAATACTTCTGTCGATCAGGTTCTCGATCGGATTTTTGATTATACAAAAAGTTTGCATCCGGAATTTTCCGAGGATGAACTCATAGAAGAAGCGAGGATTCACTTGCGTGAAAAATATAAGCCGGATGGGTATGCGGCAGAAAAGATGTTTTTCTTTGATCCGGATTACCAAGGATTTTTGGAGGAAATTGAGAGGATTACACGAGACAAAGATGAATATAAGAAAATACAATTTGAGTTTAATCGAGGACGGGGAAAAGTTGACAAAAAAGCATAAGTATGATAGAATTAAAACAATCCGTTTTGGACGGTATTGCTTTTGAATATCTATATATGTTTTGCGTCACCCGTTTTGTTTATATTCGGAACGGGTCCTGCCGCAAATACTCTTTCCAAAAGCGCAAAGATGTGATATAATGGCATAAGTTATTAATTTTTAAAGGAATTATTATGAAGAAAGCAGTTATCCTCGTCGGCGGAAAACAATATCTTGTCGAAGAGAAAGAGACCCTTAGGGTGGACCTCCTCCCTGAAGGAACCAAAGAGCTCGAAACTGATGCTTTGCTTCTTATCGATGGCGATAAGACAACCGTTGGAACTCCAACTGTTAAAGGCGTTAAAGTTTCAGCAAAAGTTGTTGAGGAAAAAGTCGCTGGTGAAAAAGTTCGCGTTATTCGCTATCACTCAAAGAAACGCGTTCATACTGAAACTGGTCACCGTCAGAAATATTCAGTAATTGAGATTGTTTCAATTAAATAATTAAAAACTCCCCAAAAAGGGAGTTTTTTGATGTAGGATAGCGTCTGGTTGTTGATTTTATAAAACCTAAAATGTTGTAAAAATTACAACATTATTTTGTTGACATTCGTAAAGTTCTTATGTTATATTAATTAAGTATTGTAATTGGGACATTTTGGCTAAAATAAAAATCTAACAAAATATTAAGTCATCTTAATCATTGCTAGACACATTTTCGTATTTGGTTATTATAG
>JAZUHD010000021.1:0-2585 GCA_045641545.1 Candidatus Nanosyncoccus sp. | reverse complement strand
ATTATTGCACAAGTGAGTGCCGAGATTGGAGCAAGCGACAATTGCCGGAAAACAATCAAAGAGACTTCTGCCTTGTTGGATAAGTTCCAAGAGAAAAAGGCATCCTTGGCTGCGGCTCACGCCAATGGCGACTCTACCAAGAAGTGGATTCTCATGGAAGTCAACGGCATGGCTGACGGCAAGAGCGATGAAGAAAAGAGCATTCTGCTTGAGGGAATTTCCAAGGCAGTAAACAAAGGCGTTGAATCAATCGAAACGGAGGAATGAATATGGATCGCGAAGTAATTATACAGCAATCTGCACAATTGATTAAGGACGGCATTTCCACCTATACAACCATTCATTCGGCTATCCTTGATGAAGTCGGCCTTGAAGATGGACAGTCTGCCTCTCAGCCGATGCAATGCATGCAGGATTTCCTCGATGCCGAAGTTAACGGCGACAAGGATACCGCCATGAAAAAGCTGTTTGCGGCTGGTATTGCCTTGGCAAATGACAGCGGTGTTCTGCCATTGCCTAATGACACGCCCGAAATGATAAGCACCATTGCCGATGACACGCTGACACGGGCTAAGGTGGCTTACCAAGTGGCTAATGGCGGCATCCAAATTGAAGATGTTACCGATACGTTTATCGACAATACCGCAGCCCGCGCTATGGCTATCGCTGAAGTGGCTGTCGAAAAAGGCCTGCCATTAATCGTTGATCGTGTCTGCGATGCGGTTTCGGTGGCATTCCCTCCTTTGGCGGAGGTTGCTCAGCTGGCCAAACCCATTCTCAAGCAAGTGGCCGTCCGTGTCGCTCCAAAAGTGAAGGAAGTGGTGAAGAAAGGCATTGGCTTGGTGGCTCATGTGGCCAAACAAGCTGCAAGAAGAGTGATTGATGCGGTCAGGGAAAATGGCCGTAAGGTTGGCAATTGGCTTCGCACAAAGTTGCAACAATAATGTTTGCCGTATGAAATTAGAGCCTAAAGCAAAGCCGGTGCGAATCCGTATCAAGTCGGGTGGTGAGGAACACTCAACGCTTGAATCGTTGAAAAGGAATTTTTCGGTTGACGACCTGAAAACTGCCGTTGAAGACAAGCGTTTGTCCCGTTGGCTGAAACAGCAAGGACAGAATGAATTGGCAGAAGGAGTCTTACGGTATCAAGGAAAGATGAAATCGCTATCAGGTAATGATTATCTTGGTTTCATTAAGCTTTTTTTTGCCAATGAGCCTGACATTGAAAAAGTTAAGGACGATTACAGCCTTGCCGGTTTCTTTCATGACAAAAAAATGGAAAAGAACTTCGATAGGGTTTTTAATCGTTGCTGTGAAAGCAAAAGTTATGCAATTGTTTACAACTTCTATAGCACATTTAAGGGCGAAAAAACGGCTGATTTTTGGATTGAACGATTTGAAGATTTCAAAGTTGGCTTGGAACACAATGATCTGGCAAATTGCTTGTTTGAACTTGCTGTTTTGTATGGGGAACAAGACATGCCCATCAAAAAGATTAGGTCTTTATTTTCGGCAATTGCATTAAGCTCAAAGGATGCAGAAAAAGAATTGCAGAACATGACTCAATCTAATTTCGGAATGGAAGTAAACGCCTTGAACTCTCCAAACGACTGGCTGAATTTGTTGGAAAAATTTGAAAAGAATGTAGACCATTCTGGAAAATGTGAGTTTTTAAGAGATTTGTCAACAGCCTATAAAAGCGTGGGTGATTTGAATAGAACGAAACAATTTTTGACGGAAGCTGCTCAAATGGGCGACAAAGAATCGGCTGAATTGCTGTTAGAAGGTGCTGATTTTATGACGGTTAAAACTTTGTATGAAACACCTGGTTCAAAAGGTCTTTTTTCGCCTCAAGAATGGCTTGACGTTTTTAAAAGTATTGAAGGAATGGTTGATGAGGCTGACAAAATTGAGTATAATGAATCACTATATTGGCAGTACTTGAAACTTGGCAACAAAGAATTAGCGGAAAAATGTCGGCAAGAATGGTATAAACGTAAAGTTGAAAATTTCTTTGGTGTTCGAGATAATATCAACCCAGAGAAATCTTTGTATCCAAAATTTACTGAATGTTTGAATAATAGTGTAAAAAAATATGATATTGAAAACTTATGTCATATTGATTTTTATGGTAATGATGCGCAGAATAGACTATTTGAAAAATATGTTGATATTGCAAAAGAATGTTGTAAAGACAAGGATCTAACTGTAACCAAAATACTATCGTTGTTTTCTTATGTCAATAATATGTATGAATATTATTTCAAAGAAAATAAGTTATGTCAAAAATTGCATTCTTTTTTAAAATGTTTGTTTGAGGAGTTTTTTTTGGGAAGGAAAAGCTATTATGGTGAGCTACAAGGAAAATTGGGTTATTTAAGATACAAGTATTCTGATCAAGATGTTAATGTGTTTGCGAATAATGGTTTCTCATGTCTATTCCCTAAAATAGGGATTGTCGTTTAATGTTTTCAATTTGAGCGAAGCAGCGACTGGTTCCATCCGTTTTCTGCGTTGGGCTCATCAAAGTTACGTTTTTATATCTCATTCCAGTCATTTCGGCCGGATTTTTCGTCTGTTTCCTA
>JAZUHD010000020.1:0-21740 GCA_045641545.1 Candidatus Nanosyncoccus sp. | reverse complement strand
TTATCGAGGGTTCCGTTCCTCTACATACTCTCCGCGCCGACATCGACTTCCATTGCCATCACGCTCCTACCATCGCTGGTATCGTAGGCGTCAAGGTCTGGATCTATAAGGGGGAGAAATAATATGTCTATTTTACTTCCAAGAAAAACTGCTCACCGCAAGGTCCGCAAAGGCAAAAACACTGGCGTAGCAACCCGCTGCAACACCGTTGCTTTCGGTGATTACGGTCTAATGTCACTCGACAACGAGCGCATTAACAGCCGCCAAATCGAAGCTGCTCGTCAAGCCATCACCCGCTACATCAAGCGTGGTGGTAAAACCTGGATTCGTATCTTCCCACATACCCCAGTCACCAAGAAACCTCTTGATGTCAAAATGGGTTCAGGAAAAGGCGAACCACAATTCTATGTTGCAAAAGTTAAAGCTGGCACCGTGATGTTTGAAATTGCAGAAGTCACCGACGAACAAGCAAAAGAAGCTCTTCGTCTCGCTTCTCACAAACTTCCGGTTCGTTGCAAAATTATAAAGAAAGAGGAGAAATAATCATGGCTCACACATTACAAGGAATTGTTTCCTCGGACAAACGTGATAAGACCATTACCGTCTCCATCATGAACCGCGAAACACATCCGCTTTACCGCAAACAATTTACGAAAACTCGTAAATACACCGCACATGACGAAAATAACGAAGCTCATGTTGGCGATAAGGTCGAAATCGCTGCTTGCCGTCCAATTTCAAAAACCAAGTCTTATAAATTAGTCAAGGTTCTTGAAAGATCACACGACACCGTCGAGCTCAAAGCTGAAGTCAAAGGTGAAACCGAAGCTTCAGAAGGAGAAGAATAATGATTCAACAAGAAACTCGTTTGAAGGTTGCTGACAACAGTGGCGCCAAAGAACTCGGAGTCATTCGCGTTCTCGGCGGTACTCGCGCTCGCTACGCTCATGTTGGCGATATCGTCACTTGTAGCGTCAAAGACGCCAGCCCAACCGGCAACGTCAAGAAAAAAGCCGTCGTCAAAGCCGTCATCGTCCGTACACGCCAACAAATTCGCCGTCCAGATGGTTCAACCATTCGTTTTGACGAAAATGCTGCAGTCCTCGTTAATGATGACAAAACGCCAAAAGGCACTCGTGTCTTTGGTCCAGTTCCACGCGAACTTCGTGATCTCGGCTTCACAAAAATTATAAGCTTAGCACCGGAGGTAATCTAAAATGGCACAGAATTTGAAATCTGGCGACATCGTCAAAATTATCTCAGGCAACAAAAAAGGCAAATCAGCAAAGATTGTCTCAATCGACACCAAAGCTGGCAAAGCTTGCCTTGAAGGCATTGGACTTGTTGAACGCCATATGAAAGCAACTTACTACAATCCAAAAGGTGGTAAGAAAACTATCCACGTCGGCATCGATCTTTCCAACCTCAAATTGGAAAAAGCAGCTGACGCTCCTAAAAAAGCTGACAAAAAAGCTGCTAAGAAAGGAGACAAATAATGGCTGACAAATATATTCCACGCTTGAAAGAGCAATACAACAAAGAGATTAAGAAAAACCTCAAAGAAACTTTGAAACTTGAGAACATCAACCAAGTTCCTGAACTCAAAAAAGTCATTGTTTCCTGTGGTGTTGGTAAAAAACGTGAAGACAAACACTTCACCGAAACCGTCAATCTTACTCTTCAAAAAATCACCGGTCAAGCAACCACTTCTCGCCTCGCCAAAAAATCCATTGCGAGCTTCAAAATCCGCAAAGGAATGGGCGCACCAGTTGGCTATTTGACAACTTTGAGAAACGACAAGATGTACGAATTCGTTGATCGTTTGATTAACGTCGCACTTCCTCACGTTCGCGACTTCCATGGCGTTTCAAAGTCTTCCTTTGACGCCCAAGGAAACTACTCTCTTGGTCTTAAAGAACAAACCGTCTTCCCAGAAATCACCTTCGAAGATGCTTCTGTTCTCCATGGCCTCGAAGTAACATTTATTATTAAAAATGGCTCAAAAGAAGGGAGCTACGAATTGTTAAAGTCATTCGGAATGCCGTTTGAGAAGAAAGGAGACAAATAAGATGGCAAAAACATCAGCAGTTCTCCGTGACGAAAAACGCCGCAAAATGAACGAAAAATATAAAGCAAAACGCGCAGCACTCAAAGCTGCAGGTGACCTCGAAGGTCTCCAAAAGCTTCCACGCAACGCAAGCCCAACTCGCTTGAAAAACCGTGATATGCTTGATGGACGTCCACGCGGTTACATGCGCCGCTTCGGTATGAGCCGTATTACCTTCCGTGAAAAAGCAAGCAAGGGCGAAATCCCTGGCGTAACAAAGAGTAGCTGGTAGGAGAAAGGAGAAGATTATGTCATTACAATCAACAGATCAAATCGCTGACCTCATCACCCGCATTCGCAACGCTATCATGGTAGGAAAGAACGAAATCGTCGTTCCAACCAGCAAACTCAAAGTTGCTGTTCTTGAAGGCTTAAAGAACGCAGGATTTATCGATTCCTTCGAAATCATTGCCAACGAGCCACGTGACATCATTAAAGTCACAATCATGAAAGCTGGCGAAATCGCAAAAATCAACGAGATTGAAAAAGTTTCCAAACCAGGCCGCCGCGTCTATGTCGCAGCCGATGAAATCCCAACCATCAAATCTGGTCGTGGTCTCATCCTAATTTCCACCAACAAGGGAATTATGACTGGCAAAGAAGCTAAGAAAAATCGTCTTGGTGGCGAAATCCTAGTTAAAGTTTGGTAATTAAATTACCAAACCGACAACAAACAGAAAATCTCCCAAATAGGGAGATTTTCTGTTTCTAATTAAAATTCAACCTCCTCGTAGTGGATATATCTTTAAAGAGAATAATCCACGAATAGTTATCAATGTTTTAATATAAATATCTATTTCATCAAAAAAATACCCTTCCTTCCGGAAGAGTATTAGTGGGAAAATTAATTATTCAAACTCCTCAGCGGGAGCACTACGACGACGAATTTTTCCGCCGTCATCAACCGTGCAGTCAATAAAAGTTGCTTCCCCCGCACTCGAAATCGTTACGTCGCCATGGATTTGGGTCTTTCCGCCCAACAAAACATTATTGATGACGGCAAGACCACCAACACTGGCTTCGCCTTTGATGGTCGACTTTGACACTTTTGCGTGACCACGAACAGCCCCTTTTCCAGATACTACACAATTAGAAACTCGTGCAAGATCTTCAATAATTGCATTGCCGGAAATTGTCGAAGCGTCTTCTACTGTTGCATATTTTCGTACAACCGCATCTCCTTTTACAATCGATTTGCCACACACGGTCGCATGGCCTTCAATACGGCCATTGCCGAAACATGCGCTGTCGTCAAATATCCAACAAGAACCTTCCTGGGATAAATTATTCAAAGATTGCACATAACCACCAGTTGTTCCTTCCGGAACAATAAGGAGGCCCGTTTCGTCGCGAATATCCGAATCGGCAATAATTCGGTAAACGTTGACTCCATTAGACATCGTAACAAAGGAATCCTTGACTAATGAATACTTCATATCAAACTAACCTCTTTCTCTGCTTTTGCAGAACAATATTTGGCCGCAAAAAATCATTTGACGGTCAAATATACTAATTTTAAAAAAACAAACATGTTTGACCGCCAAAAAACAAAATTTCCCTATTAATATACTTAATCATACTGATTACTTAAATAGTATATCACACAAATGTGACTATGTCAAACTAGGCTTTCTTGTTTTTGAATCAATATAACGAGAAGCGAGCCATAAAACCATACGATTTGGAACCCTCACACTAGCCTCGGAACAACTTCCGAGGTATTTTTAAAAAACCCTCGATTTCTCGAGGGATACTTGTGGGGGTATTTTTTATTTGCCAAAATATAACCAAAATCTCTTTTCAGACAGATTAATCTTTTGATTTTTTAATCTCATAATTTCTTCCTTATTCGCCCGATATAGCTGAATCTGATCTTTAACTAGCTCGCTCGAAGCTAGCTCCGGATAGGCAATGGTAATTGTCACGATTGAATCCTCAGATTTACTTTTCTTATAAACCTTTTCTTCGTGGTCAAGATATTCTCTAATTACCGTATCGATCGCTGCTTCAATTTTTTGATTTTCCTCCTGGCACATTGCCAGTTTAGCATCGATAATTGACCCCTGCGTAGCAACCTGACTCGTCAAAATTGCAACGACAACCAAGACCGCCAATACCGTCATTCCGGAAAAAAATGCTCCAAGAAGCCATCCAATATCGTCACCATATTTCGGAACCCTATTCTTTTTGAAGATGCAAAAAATGCAAAGTACTATAGCAATCACGCCAAATACAATCAACATAAAACCATACCTCCAAATTTTCAAGTTGCTTCCCCCACTTAAAATATTATAAATTATTTTAGCATATTGTCAATCCACTCAAATTTTTCCTTTTCCGCCTCTCGTGCTACTATATAATTATGAAGAAAAAAGAAATTAAGAGAAGAAAAAAAATCACACACCCAATTCTATTATTTGGAGTTTTCATTATCTCTTGCCTAGTCGGTTTTCTTGGTTGGGCTTTTTTTGAGCTAAACACTATCCAACCCGAAACAATAACTCAATCTGTCGAGCCAATTAAACCTCTTCCGCCACAGCCACAAAACGTCACCTCTCGTATTCTCTTCGTCGGAACCACATTCTGGGGCCGCAGAACTCATACTGCCGCTCAAAAAACCGAAAACCCTTATGAATTCCCGTTTGCCAGACTTAGCGAATTTGGCAGAGAAAACTATCAAGCCTGGATTGGCAACCTCGAATGCCCAGTCACCGACATCGACAAAACCACCTATCAAGAAGAAACTCTCCTCGAGTTCAATTGCCGTCCAGAATATCTCCCGGAAGCCGCCAAATATTTCACCGCTTTCTCCCTTGGCACCAACCACACCGACAATAACGGCGAAGAGGGAATTGAGCTCACAAAACAAAATTTGAAAGACAACAACATTCAATATTTCGGCCACTACAAATACGACAACGCCGAAGAAAATTGTAATATTGTCATTATTCCTATAAATATCCTTCTAGACAACGGAGAAACAACCGAATCAAAAATGCCTCTCGGCCTTTGTAGCGCCCATGGAGTTTTTGGCATACCAACCGAAGCCGCCCGAGAAAACATTGCGAGATACGCGAAGTATGTTCCAACCATCGTCATGCCACATATGGGCGTCGAGTATGAGTCATCCGCCGACGAACTCCGCACAAATCTCTTCCGCGATATAATTGATCGCGGTGCCGACATGGTCCTCGCCGATCATCCTCACTGGATTCAAAATTCCGAAAGCTACAACGGAAAATTGATTGTCTATTCCATGGGGAATTTCATGTTCGATCAGCAAGTAGCCGAAACAAACCGAAGTGTTGCCATCGATATAACCGCCAGTTTCGACAAAAACACGGATTTTGAATCCTGGAACGAAATCTCAGAAATCTGTCTAGAAAAAGACGGAAATTGTCTAGAAGAAATTCAATCCTCAGAACTAGAAAAATACTCTCTCAACTGGACAAACTACAACGCCATCGGAACCAGTGATGATGGCTATCAAACCCATCTAGCGAGCGAAGCAGAACAAGCCTCGATCGAAACACGCCTAAACTGGGAAACCACAAAATCCAACCTAAAATAGTAATTCAAAAATTAAACGCTAGAACAATACTATTACTTCTGACATAATATTCAATTTTATTCGAGAATTTTCACACGAGATAATTTATTTTCACTATTGACAAAGTAAATCCATTTGTTGTTTTTAGAAATTTTTATTTCAAGACCATCTTTAACATCACTAGCGATTTCTCTATCATTTTCATTATCAAAATCCATCACACTCAGCCGTCCATCGACAATCTCATATATCATAAAATCATCCAGCCATCTCGCTTCACTATCGGAAGTAAATTTTCCAAATTTCGTCGATTCAACATCAAAAACCGCCCTCTGAGAACCGTTTTGCGCTGCAAACAGCCCACCATCGCCAACAATAGCAATCCTATCAGGAACAAAACCAATCTCTTCAACAGTAATTGCTTTAAACAAATCATCTTCATTTGAAGATGGCAGCCTCTCAGCCTTATAAATCCCAACTTGGTTATTCACAAACTCAAGCGCATAATATTCACCATAATATTCGCTCATCGCAACCAAAACATTTGGTTTACTTTCATCAAATACCATCTGAGATAAAGTTATATGCTCTTTATTACCTTTTGAATAAAACCCGGTTTCAAATTCATTTTTTTCATTCGGCAGCGTCACATATATCACGTCTGACTTCATATTATAGAAACCTTCTACATTCTCGACCAAGATGCCCGACACTTTATTGTTCTCAATATCAATCATTCTCAAATGATTATTTTCTAGAGCATACATCTCAGTCGCAGAATCATTTGCAATTTTTACATCAGAGAATTCCAAACCAAACTCACTAGACAAATTTAGACTCTTTTCGATATTTTTAACATCAATAATCAACCACTGCTCGTCAGTCGTTCTCATCAACACCTTCCGATTATCACCGCTCCAAGCCTTAATTTCTATCCCATCAAACAACGCAATATCAGCATCGGAAAAACCTTTTTTCAAATCAAGCTCCGTCATAGACGGTTTATCTTCATTAATCTTCCAAATTTGCCATTTTAAAGAATCCTTCGAAATCGCCAACATCAAATCACCACTCTTTGCAAAAGAAACCTGTTCAATATTGGAAAAATCCACAATCTTCTCTTCTACCATATTACTTAAGAAAAGCCTCGGGTAGCTCAATCTATAATAAAGCCCAGCCGTAACATTAATCTTTTTCGTCCAAGATTCATATCCTTCCTTACTCAAAACAATCTCATGTTCACCTTGCGTCATGGAACGACTCAAATTCGTCCAACCAAAAATTTCATCAGCATCAATAGCTATATTTGCTCCGGTTGGTATAGATTGTATAGCGACCAAGCCAGTTCTCTCAATTAAGCCATCATCAGAAGGTTTAACGTTATATCCGGTCGCAACCATCGTAGTTAAAACAACAAGACAAATAATTGCAATAACCATAAATCCTTCAGTAATAAAAACTTTTATGGCCCTTTTTCTTCTTCGATTATTTATTTCTTCCGAAGCTTCGTCGAAATTTTCCATAGACATATTATAACATAAATATTAAAAAAAATACCTCTTGCACTTTCATCTCGCTTAATGTTAAACTAAGGACAAGTAGAAAGCGAGGTAAAATGCAAAATTCCAGTCAAAATCCCCATAGCCGTATTCAACGTTCAACAACTTTGAACCGGAAATACGTCAAGCGCCCCGTTTCAGCTCCAAAAATTCGTACACCGGCCCAAATTCAAGCCGAAAATCTCAAACGCCGTCAAGCACTCGCCGCCAGAATGAATCGAGAAAGACTTCTAGATTTGAAGTCTAAGTCTTCAACACAAAAAACTACCGAAAAACCCATCAAAAAGGAGTCAGAAACCTCAATCAAACCAGCCACAACCCACCCACTCGCCGCATCGGCCCGCAAAAAAATGGCAGTCATCTCAAAACCAGTCCAAAAACCCGAACTCACCATGAAGGAGAAGAAAGAAAAAGCTATCAAATCCGCCTTGAAGCAAATGGAAGCAGTTGAAAAACCACAGAAACGCGGGCTAAACCGTTCGTTTTTCACAGCCAAACGAGTTTCGTTGGCAGTCTGCTGCTCAATCCTCGTCGTAGTCGCAACAACATATTTTGTTAAAATTAGCATGCCAAGTCTATCTGTCCAATTTGCAACCGCCCAATCAGGCATAGATGCACTTTATCCATCATATGTGCCAAAAAATTACACACTAGCACAAGCTGAGTCAGAAAACGAAAAAGTTTCCATGACCTTCACAAACGACAAAGGGGGATCTTTCGTCTTATCTGAAGAAAAATCTTCCTGGAACAGCGCCGCCCTTGAAGCAAATTACGCCAAACCGGTTTTTTCAAGCAACTATTCAATCATCCGCGAGCAAGGCTTAACAATCTTCGTTTCGGGCTCAAATTGTGCCTGGGTCAATGGCGGAAAAATGTTCACAATTTCAACCGAATCCGAGCTCTCAAAGACCCAACTCATCTCTATTGCAACCTCTTTATAAAGAAAAAATCAAAAATGTTGTGATTTTTACAACATTTTTTCTTTTATCTAAAATTATGTTATAATTTTTCTATGAAAACAATAACTCGATTCGCACCAAGTCCAACTGGATACATTCACATCGGAAATGTTCGTTCCGCAATTTATCCTTATCTAATCGCCAAACAGGCAAAAGAAGAAGGAAAATTCATCTTAAGAATTGAAGATACAGACCAAGCTCGCTACGTTGAAGGCGCAACCGAGTTAATTATGGACACATTGAAATGGCTCGGACTCGACTGGGATGAAGGCGCCGGCAAGGGCGGCAATGACGGACCATATTTCCAAACAGAGAGAAAAGAAATCTATCTAGAATGGGCAAAAAAGCTCATGGAACAGGGAAAAGCCTATGCTGACCCAACCCCATCAGAAGACATCGAAAAATACCGCCAAGAAGACAATGAGAAAAAAGTTCCATATCTCTATCGCAACCATCGCCCAGAAACCGCCCCAGAATGGAAAGAAGGAATGCCAATCCGCTTCAAATCCGACCCAAAGCCGCGCGTTTGGCACGATGAAGTCATGGGTGATATGCATGCCGGGCCAGAAGTTCAAGACGATATCATCCTAATCAAAAAGGATGGGCTTCCAACTTACAATTTCGCTCACATCGTTGATGATTATCTTATGGGATGCACCCATATTATGCGTGGCGTAGAATACCTGCCTTCCACCCCAAACTACCTCGCACTCTATGAAGCTCTCGATATTGAAATGCCAAAAATCGTCTCACTCCCCCACATCCTTCGTCCAGACGGCAGAAAAAAACTTGGCAAACGTGACGGTGCCAAATCAGCCACCGAATATCGCAACGACGGCGTTCTCCCGGAAACCATGCTGAATTACCTTGCCTGTCTTGGCTGGAATGACGGAACCGAACAAGAAATTTATTCAAAAGAAGAGCTCATCAAAAACTTCTCTCTCGACCGCATTCAAACATCCGGCGCTCGCTATGACGAAACCAAACTTCTCTGGATGAACGGACAATGGATTCGCAAAATCAAAGACGAACAAGGAATTGACGCCTTGTACGAAAAAACCACTGATTTTTGGCCAGAAGTTGCAGAGTCCGCCTCAGACAAAAAGAAAAAAGAAGTCTTAGGAATCATCTATGATCGCTTAAAAACCCTCTCTGATCTAAGAGAAATGACAAGCTATTTCTTCGCCGATCCAAAAATTAACATCGATATGCTCCTCGAGAACAAGTTCCTCAAAAAAATCTCCGAAACCGAACTCTCCGAACTTCTTGAAACATCAATTAAGAAGCTTGATAACACAGATTGGAATGAAGAAAAACTTCAAAATTCTCTCAATGAGCTTCTCGCAGAAACAGGAAAGAAGCCTGCTGAATTATTTTCATTAATACGCCTAGCTGTCTCCTTTGCCCCATTCAGCCCAGCGCTCAACCTCACTCTCAAGGTCCTTGGTAAAGAAGCCTCGCTCGCCCGTCTCCGCGCCACCAAAGTCGCTCTCCTATCCGACCAACAATAAGATAAAATCCACCATACGGGGTGGTTTTTTATTCATAGTTAGTTTTTGAACATTTTTTCTTCATTTTTATTGCTTTATCCAACCAATATTTTCATCCACATATTCTATATTTTATTCAAAATCCACCCGTTCGCATCATCTCACAAAAAACGGCAATAATATCTATAGAAGATGTTGTAGCTATTGACTTTTTATTCCACTTATGCTATAATAGAAAGATAAACTCACTTATCAGAAGTGACGAACTTTAAAATCTCTCTTATTGAAGTTTTTCACATCTGTTCATATATATGTCGGCAAAACACAAAATTATCGCCACATATCTGTGGCAGAATGGAGAAAAATTATGTTAAGAATACCTTACAATCTTGAAATCAATAATTCACGCGACCACGATATGCTTTGTGAGCTTCTTGCAAAAGCTCGCGAAGACTATGAAGATAAGAAAGAAGACGCAATTATCGAGCTACTCAAAATTACATTAGATAAAATCAACGTTTTATCGGTAGAAGTTGCAGGTCTGAGAGCCACAATAAGCGCAAACACGCCGTCTTCTGAAGAAGCTTCAATCACCCCTGAAACCAAGAATACCAAAGATGACCTTTACTCGGTCATCAATACAGATAGTTCCATTCATTATTCGAAAAAAGTTTGCGAAGATATGGAGAAGTGTTATATTGCGTTTCTATTGCAAGAATCAGGGATTCACAACAAAAACGCAATATTGAGAACATATTTAGCCCCTGTCGCCTCATTAAGGCGCCTTGTAGAAGCTCCGATCGACAATCTCGCAAAACTCAAAACCATCGGAAAACCCACAGCAAGACAATTGCGAGCCTATCTTGACGAGAAATTCAGCAAGAACGAAAAACTTTTCTGCCCCGAAATCGTCCAGGAAATGAAAAAAGTATATCTTCAGCATATTTTTATTAAAAACGATATTGATCAAATCATCGAATGCTATCCTAATCTCGAAGAACTTGCAAAAGTTTCCAAAAAAGAGCTTTTATTTTTGTCAAAAAGAGCAGACGTCGAAAGATTTTGCGCAATACTTAAAGCAAGGTTTGACATTGAAATAAGAGAAGATTAAAAAAAGCTCCGGCTCAGCCGGAGCTTTTTATTACACAAATCCACATATAAAAGTTTTACATTTTTATGATAGAATAATCAAATGAACGACAATCTTGAAATCGCTAAAGAAATTGGTGTAAAAAAATCCCAAAAATCAATAAAATCCTTACTTTTTCTGGGATTTCTAGCCGGCCTCCTCATCGCTTTCGCAGCTCTCGCCTCAACAATCGCTTCAATGAATCTTCTAAAAACTCCGGAAACATATGGTCTAGGGAAACTAGTCCAAGGTTTAGTATTTTCTGGCGGATTAATAATGGTCGTTTTATCTGGAGCCGAACTCTTCACGGGTAACAATCTAATGCTGATTTCTCTGTTTGACCGCAAAATCAGCCCAAAAGGCCTTCTAAAAAACTGGGGGTTCGTCTATATCGGCAATTTACTCGGAAGCCTCTTCCTGAGCCTCCTAGTGGCCCAGAGCGGCATTTTCAAGGCAAATTCTGGCCTCTTAGGTGATTCCTTCGCAAATATCGCCGCATCAAAAACCTCTCTAGATTTCCTCCCAGCCCTCATTCTTGGCATTCTCTGTAATATCTTGGTCTGTATGGGCGTCTATATGGCTTTTGGCGCCAAAACTGTCACCGGCAAGCTTCTTTCTTGCATCTTCCCAGTCACATTCTTTGTTATGTGTGGCTTCGAGCACAGTATTGCCAATATGTTTTATATTCCAACTGGATTTCTAGCCTCAGAAACCTTTGACATCCTAGCATTCTTGAGTAACATTATTCCTGTCACCTTAGGAAATATTACCGGCGGCGCATTGTTATCCGCGATTTTCTATTTTTCTTCAAAAGCAAAACGTGATACAATAAGCATATGCAAAACGGAAACGGAATCGAAGAAGACACCGTCTATCAAAAAATCGACCAAGCTCAAAAAGAAATAGCTGCCGAAAAATATTTCAACACCCAAGAAGCTCTGAAGCGTATTCCAGTGAAAAACCCTCGTTTCAAAAAATCAATTTCTTTCTTAATAATTTTTGCTGCCATCGTTATCGGTTGTGGATTTGGAGCCCTAATTTTTACCATTGTTCAGCCAAAAGAAGAGGGCAAAAAAGAGTTCCTTTCTGTTGCAGAAAAATGGAAAATCGAACCGTCAAAAACGCTTAGCCCTCTCACTGGGGAAGAGTTAGAAGACGCTTCTCTTGCCAACGCTCCAGCTTTTTGCATCCAAATTCCCAACGGCCTCGATGGCGCTCGTCCGCAAGTTGGCCTAAACGAAGCCGGAGTCGTTTTTGAAGCAATCGCCGAAACAGGCATTACCCGCCTTGCTGCCATCTTCCAAAACCCCACATCCTCGATTATTGGCCCAATCCGCTCCCTCAGAATGTATTATCTCGAATGGGACACGCCTTTCGACTGCACAATCGTACACGCCGGCGGCGCCGATGACGCTATAAAGGCCGTCAGTTCTGGCAAATATCGCGATCTGACTGAAAACTACGCATATATGTGGCGAGGAAATAGCTATGGTACGCTCAATCGCCAATGGAACAATCTCTTTACTTCTGCAAATTACCTAAAATCCTTCAACGAAGCCAACAATTTCACCACTTCAAATATTAAAAGTTTCCAGCGAGAGACAAAGAAAAATGCCGAAATTTCTCGCGCAAAAAATCTCGCGACAAACCCACTAAGAATTGACACCGGCACAACAGAATCAGTCAACACGATTTCCTCAAAAGCCACAAACATCACCATCAACTACGGCAGCGACGTCTACTTCAACCCAACTTACACTTACAATTCAGAAACAAATTCCTATGACAGATTTTATAACAACGAACCACATTTATCTTACAACTGCACAGGCGAACTCGGGGAAGTCACCCCAGAAGAAACTTGCGGCAAACCAACCCAAATCTCTCCAAAAGTCGTCATCGCAATGAAAGTCAACGAAACCAAAGCCGCAGACGGATATCACGAATCAATCACAACAATTGGCTCTGGAGAAGCCTATATTTTCCAAAACGGCGAAGTTATTGAAGGTTTCTGGGAAAAATCATCAAAAGATTCCCAAATCATCTTCAAAGACGAAAAAAAAATCGAGCTAAAACTCGTCCCAGGTCAAACCTGGATTTCCGCCATTCCAATCTACGGAAGCGTCAGTTACGAATAGAATTACAGATTAGCTTCCTTAAGCAATTTAGAAATCGTTTCTGCTTGTAAATTCCAATAAGCTTTCCAGCTGTCTTCCTCAGAAAGCTCCGAATCAAACTTCCATTCACCATCAATCAAAACCTTCGTCACCGGCGAAAAACAAAATCCAGGAACTTTCTTTGGAGAAATTTGATCAACAATCTTTATTTTTTCTATATCGGTTTGAGCAAGTCCAGAAACACTCCTAATCTCTCCGTTCTCGTGCCAAGCAATAGCGTATCCCCACAAAAACTGCGTCGGAACCTCTCCACCATACCGATGCGCAACATCACTAAAAACCTTCTCGCCGTTTTCGTCAGAATAAAAACCCATTTTTCTCGCCACAAATTCTTTATTGTGATTTTTCGGGTCATCTTCTTCCTTGACACCAATAAGAACATTCATATCGTCTCGCGCAAGAACAGGGAACTCAGAAAATTGTTTCGCATAGCCAAGTGCTTTTTCCGTAGCTATTTCCTCAGCAGTTAATTTCGTTTCCTCCGGCTCTTCAAGATGCAAATCAAGATCAGCAAAAGAAACTCCCTCATAACCAAGCTTCTCAAGAATTTTCTTGGCAGTCATTACTTTTCCAGGGTTTGTTGTCGCGATTAATATCTTTTTCATTTTCATATTCCTTTTTCACCATTATAATACTTCATATCAAAAAGTCACCTTCTGGTAATTTTTTATTTCTAACCGCAGTGATTCCGACGGAAGCGATTTCGAAGAAATAGAGACTCCCGAGCTCTGATTTTAATCTGAGTGGCATAAAAATATACCCACAAGGGGTATTTTTATGTTTCGGAATGGTGATTCCGGCGGGAGTCGAACCCGCGATTTTCTGGATGAGAACCAGACGTCCTAGACCACTAGACGACGGAACCGAATAAAGCAAATAAATTAAAATTTGTTTTAATTTATTTTGCGAATGAGATTCCGAATAGGACAAAATCCGTCGGAACCAAACAAAACTATTTTATCACACAACCCCCTTTTCCGCAAACAGGAAATCAAAAAACCGCCCCGAAGGGCGGTTAATCATGTATGACTAGTATTCTAACTCCGGACTAACAGTTAACGTATTTCTATCAACGACCTGTCCATTTTTAATTGCAAACACATTCCAATACTCAGCAGAGACTCCAGCAGCCGTACCGACATCATAATTTTTAGTAATACCATCAATAGTTAGCAACGAAACCGTAGCATCGGATTCCTTTAATTTATGGCTATACTCCCCTGAATAATTCTTAATGAAGTAGTAAAAATCATATTCCTGATAAGCGCTTGTCGGCAAAGCAGATAAAGTAACCGTTTCTGGGCCATAGCTAGACATATCATCAACATCAAGACCCGCATCAATCGTAATAGAACCAGTCTCAAGTTTTTCGGTCTTATGTCCATAATAAACCTCAAACGCCTTCATTCCATCACTCTTTCTAATGGCGATTAAATGAGAATCAATATCTTGTGGATTTTCGCCCCAGCGAAGCTCGGCCTTAAAATCACTATCTGTAACTTTCCACCAAACAGCATATAAATCTATATCATCACTTAGTTCAATAACATCACCAACGACATAATCAACTTTCGCTCTAGCTTGATCAAGAGTAGTAGACTCAGTAGGAGTAAATGCAACTTTACTCCATCCTAACAAAGTATAACCACGCATAGAAGGAACACGACCAGAAATCTTTACTGAACATTTGCCCGATTCCGCATCAAGAATAACACAATATTGCTTGTCAACAAACCCAGTGACGGTCTCGGTTGTATTTTTGTCATAGTTTATTACATGAACATCAAATCCCCAAACCGCCTTAAGAACTGTATCTCTATCAGTCACGACAATTTTCTCACCAGCCTTATAGACATCGGACAAGCTATCGCCAGTCACAGACCAACCATAGAAATTGAGCCCCTCTTCGGCATCTACAGGAGCAGCCGGAACGACATCGGTAATCGTAAATTCATAGGAAGCATCGATGGTCTGTCCAGAAGTTTGAGTTTCCGGAGCAGTCTCAAAAACACCGCCATTTGCATCATACGACAACGTATAATTCATGAACGTAGGGACAACATTGTAATCAATCGTTGCAGTATATGTACCTGGTTCTGTATCGGGCAAAAAATCAGCACAGAATTTCACACTAACCGACGCACCCGCATCAGTAGCAGCCGTACTGGTATAAATCGCACTTAACTCTGCGCTAGTCGGTAAAATGTTGGTATTATCATTGATAGAATAACCCCACGCCTCAGTATCATCATCTTCTCCATCTCCAAGATTAGCTTTTGGAATTGTGATTCTACTATCGGACTCCAAGACAAGATCACTCGATTTCATATTTAATACATAGCCGAAAGGAAATGCGCGAGACATGCGGACATTATCGGTAGCACACGCCGTAACTTTCGTGTCCTCTTCCAACCTTGCATCTGCGGTCAAAGTACCAACAGATGTATAATATGGTTCATTAGTTGCTGCGCTAGCGCCATAGTTCATTGACCCTATCGCTGCACCAGCACAACCAATTGTCCCTATACCGAGAACCGGCAATGCAATACCCAAGACAAATGTACTCCGATTGGAAACGATATTAAAGCCCTTCTTTGACTTCATCCTCTTTACTACAAGAGTAAAGACAATAACCAAGCAAAATAGCGCACCTAAAATAGCTATAATTGCAAAGACCGCAGATCCGCTATTGAAGCCCTCCTCCGAGAAAATTCTCGTTATTAAACCCGTATTAGGGGTTGTCGGAACACCAGAAGAACCATCAATGATTAATCCTGGGTTCGGTTCCGAAGGTAAACCTTCGACCAAAAATTTTAAAGTTGTTGACATATTTTTTCCTTTTGTTTTTATGACCTTCGTATATGCACAAAGCACAACGTTAAACAAATTGTAGAGCTTATGTTATTTTTTGTCAACTGTTGAATTTTTATCTAACTTGTGTTATAATTAAAAGATAATGAGTAGACTTCCAATCGTAGCATTAATTGGCCAAACCAACGCAGGAAAATCCAGCCTGCTTAATCGTTTTGCGCATAAAAACATCGCCATTGTTGCTCGCGAAGAGGGAACCACTCGTGACAATGTTGTCACAAAAATCGACAATCGCTTTATTCTTATTGATACTGCCGGTTTAAAAGATCCAAACGACGATTTTGAAGCCTCAATCCAAGACCAAATCGAAGATGCAATCGACTCAGCAGATTTAATCCTCGTCACGGTTGATTCTTCGAAATATCCCAATCAAAAAGACAAAAACATTGCCAAAAACGCTCTAAAATCCAAAAAACCAGTTTTCCTCGTAATGAACAAATCCGACCTTGGCGATTCGCTTCCGCTCGAAGAATTCCGCTTTCTCGGCCTCGACCCAAACCTCTCTTTCAAAGTCTCCGCTACAACTGGGCAGGGAATTAAAGAACTAAAAAGTGAAATTTTAAATCACCTAAAAAGTAGTTTTTCTCTTTCCTCGCAGCAACTAAAAAAAATTCACGGTTTTCCTGAAGATTCCACGGTTTCCGAGCAAAACGTGGCCGATGCCACCCGAACGGCTTCGCGAGGAAACAGCCTGGATTCTGAAGAAAAACAGACTGAATTTTCAACGCAAGAAGAAATGAGAGAAACTACTCACCAATCCCAAGCCTCAATCACCCTCGCTCTAATCGGCCGTCCAAACGTCGGAAAATCTAGCTTATTCAATGCTCTCGGAAAAAAACAACAAGCCATCGTTAGCTCCCGCCAGGGAACAACTCGCGACATAAACCGCCTAGAAATTAAATATAAAGGTACAAACCTCGAGATTCTCGACACCGCCGGCCTCAGAAAACCAGGAAAACGCGAAGTAGGCATCGAAAAATTCTCCGCACTCCGCACTCTCGCCGCAATCGAAGAATCTGATGTTTGTGCCCTTCTGATTGATTCTACCGAGCCACATTCCAAACTCGATCAATCTCTCGCCGGCGAAATCATCAAAGCAGGAAAGGGGATTATCGTTGTTCTAACAAAAACCGATTTGAAATCCCGTGAAGAAATCGAAAAAATACTTGACGACCTCGAATATGATTTAAATTTTCTCCCGTTCGCCCCTGTTCTTTTGACTTCCAGCGAAACCGGAGACAACGTCACGAAACTCTTTGAACTTGCAGCAGAAATCACGAAAACCAGAAAACAAACCATCAAGACTAGCGACTTAAACAAAATCTTAAACGAAGCGATTCTCGAACATAAGCCAGCTGGTCTAAAAAACACTCACCCGAAGCCAAAATACATCGTCCAGACCGACACTTGCCCCCCTTGGTTTGTTATCCACGGTCACGACCTTGGACTCCTTCATTGGTCTTGGAAACGCTTTTTGGAACGCAAAATTCGCGAAGTCTACCCATTTGTCGGTACTCCGATTTTCTTTAGCTTCCGCAGTGACGATTCAAAACAAGAAAAAACTGACAAAGAATAACTCATATGCTATAATAAAAGAGAAGTGGGCATCAAGAGATGCCTATTTTGATCATTACAAGTATAGGGAGGTACGTTCTATGCCAAAAGAATTCCACGACTTTATAGTTCCTGGGCTCGACGTTCTCATTGGCGACCCCAGAATTCTCGACCCCAAGGCGGATGACAAAAAACGCGCAGAAATTTTCTACATTCCGGAAAATTACATTTATCGAGTCATCGATTTCTACAATGAACAATCCGGACGCGGAGATGCCTGCCGCGAACTTACTCGCCGCTTCGGCTATATTCTCGATGCAATGAGTAAACAAAACGAAGAAAATTTTGTCCTCGAAAATGGGACAATTATTGAATTTATCAAAACAGATAATTTCAAATTCTCTATGGGATTAGATGGCAAAAGTTCAAAAAGTCATACTATCGCCGCCGCAAAGATTGTTGCCGATAAAGTTGATTCACGATATCTGGCAATCATGACCGGTAGCGATCAACTTTCCGTCCTTGCGTCACTCTACCGTATAGACGTTGCGCACATTAACCCCGACGTTTATACCGGCCGTCGCCGCGTGAAATTACCATACGAATGCTCAAATCTCTGGTTCACTAACAAACGCATTACGCCCGAAGAATGGAAAGAATTCTTTCCCAATCAAGCCGATTTGAAACCCAACGAATTCATTGAATTTATCTTCGACGATTTTTCCGGCAGAAATTACGATTTCTCCACAATCATCGGAAGATTCGACATAAACGAAGGCGCACTCGTGCCGCTCCGTTATAGTTCGTTCAAAAACCCCAGTTTCTCAAAAATCCGACCAAGAACAGCAAGTCAGGCCATGTTACTTGAAGCCCTGCTTCTCCCACCCAACGAAGTACCAATCGTCATCGTGTCTGGCGTCTTCGGAACAGGAAAAACATTCCTTTCGACCGCAGCGGGCTATTACGGCGTCACAGAAAGCGGAGAATACGAAAGAGTTTTCATCTGCCCTCGCGACGGAGCTCTCGGCAAAGAAATCGGCTTTGTTCCTGGCGACCCTGTCGAAAAAACTATGGTCAAAGCCAAACCTATTGCTGACAATATGCGCGAAATCCTTCGCTTGACCGTTCCTCATGAAAAGCTAAAAGACCAAAAAGGCGACTTCAAAAATGCATCAGCATGTCGTGACTGCCTCGATCGCCGCGTTGGTGAAGCTCTCGAAAGTTATTTCGAATACGAATCAATCATCTACATGGGTGGTCGTTCCATTTCGAACAGTTTCATTATCCTTGATGAATTTCAAGATACCGAACGTTACCAAGCACGCGCTCTTCTTTCCAGAATCGGCAACGGTTCAAAAATCGTTGTTTCTGGCGATCCTACGCAGATCACAAATCCGCATTTGAATCGCACTTCAAACGGCCTGAGTTATAGCGCAAGCAAGCTTGCGGGTAAACCCGAAGCAATCATTGTCACGCTCCATGAAGACGAAATTGTTCGTTCATCCGCAGCACAAGCAATCGCAGCCTATCTCAAATAACCCCTATGCTACCCCCTCTTGTCTCAAGAGGGGGCTTTTTATGCTATAATAACAGTTATGAATCTAGTCGTTGGTTTTGGTAACCCAGGTAAAGAATATAATTTCACCCGCCATAACTTTGGATTTTTGGCCCTCGATTTTTATTTCAAAAAACAGGGAATCGAATGGGAAAAGTCGGAGAAGTTCCACGCGGTCTGGAAAAAACAGAAAGAAACTGTTTTTTTGAAACCCCAGACCTTCTATAATGACGTCGGAGAATCCATACGCGCTTGTATCGATTTCTACAAAATCCCAATCGAAAACATTCTAATTGTCTGCGACGATTTCAACCTTCCTTTTGGCCAAATTCGCTCTCGCGAAAAAGGTTCCGCAGGAGGAAACAATGGTCTAAAATCAACAATTTCCCATCTCGGCACCGAAAATTTCCACCGTCTCCGCCTCGGAACAGGGAACGAAGAACTCCGCAAAAAACTTGGAGATACGAATTTCGTCCTCGGCAAATTCACTCCAGAAGAAAAAGCAAATCTCCCCGAAATCCTTCAAAATATCTCCGAAAAACTTTCCACATTCTAACTTATCTATTGTCAAGAAACCATCAGTCACCACTCAAGCGACACCTCTTAAAAATCCCCCTTTCGGGAGATTTTTATAGCCACAATCCAAAATCAATAAGTAGTTACATATTAACTATATCACTGCCGCTAATATACTGGTTCATATCATTTTCCCAAAGATTCGGTTCATAAACCGCCCCAGAAAACCACACTTCACCATTTGCCTTATCGCGGATCTCAAAGAAGAAAGGCTTATCAATTTTAACCGCCACCGGTTGCTTTTCAATTATAGCTGCATTTCTATCCATTATCATTACGGTCACCGCCGCAGCTTTAATCCCGTCCTCAGAAAAATCAACGTTCGCCTTGTGAATTGCTTTGGAAACATAAAGTTGATCAGCCTCAGTTATTCCGGAGAAATCCGCCAATCCAGCATCAAACGCATCCTTTATGCCCAAATCAATCAAATTATTCTGAAAATCAGCAAGCTCATACTCAAATTTAAACTTCGGAACAGAAAGCTTTACTCCAGATTCAGCCGCACTCGCAGGAGTCGTCTTATCAAGTAAAGCATTGACTTTAACATCATCTAACTCAGTAATATAATCATTCAAATTTCCCGCAGGCATCACGGCCGCAAATTCAAGTCGCGTTTCACCATACTGTTTCAAATCCTTAGCAACGACCGTCGCGTCATCGCCAACATAATATCTCAAATCGTCACCAGAATAGGTCCCATTCATTGTTGTTGCGGAAATGACCGAACCATCGCCTTTCGTAAAGACATCTCCATGCGTATTCTCATCTTCAAAACCTTGCTCCCAGTCCATCTGAATCGCAAGTGCGTTCACAAGTGCCATCATGGTTTCTGGCGTTATTGCGTCGTTTGGCACCGCATTTTGGAGCAAATTAAATGTTTTATTTGAAATCCAATTATTAATATTCGTCGCGTCAATAAACGGATCGTTCAAGATTTCAGAATTGAATTTCTCAGCCACAGAATTTTTGAACTCATCTTTGACGACAAATCCATCACGAACAAACACTGAGTTCGCTAAAGAAAGAACTTCTGGCGTGTTCTCATATTTTGTCAAATTTAAGTCACCGAGAACATTGTCAATTTCTGTTTTCGTATTTCCGTTAGCCCCCTCGGAAAGCATGGAAAGTGCATATTTTATTGAAAGTGGGGAATATATTATATTTTGACCATTATTATTCATTTTCAAAAAGGCCAAATTTAACTTCGAGTCGCCAACTTGCGCAGTTGAATCTGCTGGTTTTTCAGGTTTTTCCGGCTGAACAACTTTACCAGGGAAGAAGTCATTCGGAATGATTTGAGCATACATGCAATAGAACAGCCCAAATAAGATAACTGTCGTAAAAATCACGCCAACAAAGAATCCAATCAAACCTTTTCCGCCTTTTTTCTTAGCTGTTTTTCCGGCTTTCAAGGGTTTTTCCTTAGCAGAAAAATCTTCTTCCATAGTTAAAATCTTTGCTCCGGCATCAGAAGGATTTTCAGATTTTTCACCTTCTTCTTCATTCAAATCCAACTCAAGTCTCAAATCCTGAGTATTTTCAGCAATGTTTGCTTCAAAAACTGGCTCAGTAGGTTCAAAATCAACAGTCGTCCTTTTGAAATTATCCACTTTTTCATCAATAATCGGCCCAGACTCACCCCCATCAAATGCTAATTCCTCATCAATAATGTCTTCTAATGTTTTTTCGGGAGTATTGAACTCCTCTTCTGCTTTTAAAAAATTTACATCAATTTTTCGAGATGCAGAACCCCTATTTTTGTTTTTTTCCACACTTTCCATAAGATTATTTTACCATAAGCATTTAGAAAAACAATAAATATATACAATTTTCTCCAAAAAGCCCCAGACAGACATGTATTTTTACGCTTCCTTCAGTTTTGTTTGACAACAAAAAAGCCTCGGGTACACGTTTTCACGCTTCCTTCGGTTTTGTCTGACAACAAAAAAGCCTCAGGTAAGGGTGGGCATCACCTGAGGCTTTTTCACCCTGCAACACATCTCTTTTGACACCGGGAGAACCCCGGAAGCGCGACCCACCTCACACAAATTGGGGCCCGCCGGTTGTAGGGGTTGCTATGCCTTCGAATACCCTCTAAAGTGGAGGTAATACTTAAAACCTAAAACCATTAAGAAATTTTAGGCTTGAGGGGTTTCAAAAGCACGCAACTTTTGTTAGACTAAAGTCTAACAGAAATTAAAATTTTTTAGGTG
>JAZUHD010000019.1:0-17961 GCA_045641545.1 Candidatus Nanosyncoccus sp. | reverse complement strand
TCATCATCTTCCTTATAGAAAAAAGAAGAAACGAAGACGAGGAATAACAAAAAACAAATCTCCCAAAAAACAAAAAACAAATTAAAAGTGTAAGATTTGTAAAGTGAGTGTGGAAATCCCCCAGTGAATGGGGGATTTTTGAATCGATTGGTAAATAAATAGTACAGAAGATAATTGTCTAGAAATAGAAAAACAAGAGGTAGTATAATTGATAACAAAAAATAACCCAACGGGTTATTAAATGGCGGACTCGACGAGACTCGAACTCGCGACCTCTGCCGTGACAGGGCAGCGCTCTAACCAACTGAGCTACGGGTCCAACTTCCTTCATTTTATACTATATCTCCATATTTTTCAAGAGATTTTTACCATTTCGAGGAAAAAGCCTATCTCCTCATTATATCACACCATAAGCACTTTGTCAAATTCGAAGGAATCATTTTGAGAGAATCGCAAGACTTGCCATCAAATTCAATTTTGCACCAGTCTTTTTTGTAAATTCGTCAACTGCCTTGGTGACTCCGGGAAGTTGCGGATTCTGGTAGTCATGGACGATAATTATGCTATTTTCCGATATTTTCGGTTCGCATAATTCGAGAGAGGTTTTTATCGAATCATAAAGGTCACCATCAAGAAACGCAAATGAGATTTTTTCAGGCATATCCTCGGTTGGATTTAGTTCGGAAAACCAAGCTTTTTTGATGATCGGAACTGGGAGATTTGCGCGCAAAAAACGTTTCTTTACAAATGTTTTTGTTACAAATAATTCGCCCTTCTTGAAATCCTTTCCCGCCTCAGAATAATCCTCGGCGGATTTTTCGGGAAGCCCTTCGAACGAATCATAAATCCACAGCTTTTTTCCACTAGTCTTAGACTTTTCTTTTAGCAACCCGGCAAGAAGCAGGGAAGTATCCCCTTCGAAACATCCGAACTCCACAAAGTCACCATCAAAACGCAGACAATCCTCCGCAATGCGGAGGATTTCTTTTGTTTCATTGTCTGCAACTTGTTTCACTATTTCTCCAAAAGGACATTTGCGCGGCGAATCATCTCTTCAAATTCATCTGTGCGAATAACCCAAATTGGTTTAGAACCATCAGAAGCGATATTTGTGTGACGTTCAACAAAATCGCCTTTATTCTTTGCGTCATCCATTGAGAATCCGATATATTCAAGCTCATTACAAATAAGTTCGCGATCTTCCTTTGAACGCTCACCAATTGTTGCGGTCATGACGATTGCATCGACACCATTCATGGCAGCGGCCATGCGGCCAATCTCGGCACGAATGCGGTATGCATACATGTCTTGTGCAAAAGTTGCGCGTTTGTCGCCTTCATTGCGGAGACGAATAATTTCGCGCATGTCATCAGTTTGACCAGAAACACCAAGCAAGCCGCATTTTTTGTTGAGATATTCTTCAAGATCTTCGTGTTCGGTAAAATGTTTTGCACGAGCAATCGCAAGCGCGGCAGCTGGATCAATTGAACCAGAGCGAGTAGACATCATGACGCCTTCAAGCGGGGTATAACCCATGGTTGTATCGTATGACTTACCTTGGAAAACAGCAGTGACCGAAGAACCAGAACCAATATGACAAACAATCATTTTCTCTGGAAGAATGTCAACGGATTTCATATATTCAACAATTGAACCGACAGAAAGACCGTGTGCGCCATATTTTTTAATTTCATGTTTATCAGCAAGATCCATATCGATTGCGTAATATTTTGCAACATCAGGACGATCGTTGTGGAAGGCGGAATCGGAAATTGTAAGAACTGGCGTCCCTTCGAAAATACGGACAAACTTTTCAATCTCGTTTGCAACAACTGGAACGTGAAGCGGATTGCGACGTTTTGCGGCTTCAAGATTTTTCAAACATTCTTCGTCAACAATGTGGTCAGCGGTGAAATAGTCACCAGTGGCAACAACGCGCGCAAGAATTGCATCGAGTTTAATTTCGTCAGAAATAAATCCTTTCTCGTCGAGAACCTTCTTAAGAAAAGAAACAGTCCTGGAAAGATCGGCAAGATCGGTCGTGATTTTTTCTTTAGTATCATCTGCACGTTTCAATGTGCAGATAACTTTTCCACGTTCAAATTCGAAATGAAGTGAACAAAGGAATTCTTTACCACGATAAAGCGCATATTTTCTAGAAGCGCTTCCTGGGTTGGTAATCAAAATGAGTTTTTCTTTTGACATATTTCTCCTTACTTTTCAAAAATTATATCATAAATTCAATTTCTCTTCCACCGTTGTTTTGATGTCATCTGTAACACTTGGAAGATCGGATAATAAAGCCGGTGCAAAAAGGGAAGCAAGGACAATAATTACTGCTGCCCAAATTGCTATTCTTTTTACTAGGCCAAAAACCAATGTTAGAATTAATGCTGCTACGATAGACAAAAGTATGCGAATTATCACGACCGGCATCTCCCAATCAATGGCAATTTTTTGAATAACGATATCCAAGTCTCCGCCATAAAGGGGGATTGCAAAAAACACAAGCCCTGCTCCGACCAAAATAGGGAAAGCAAGCGCAAGAATTTTCTTCATATTCTTATTTTACCTGTTTTGTGATAAAATGTGAATATTGTCTGGGTGTGGCGCAGTTGGTAGCGCGCAGCGTTCGGGACGCTGAGGTCGCCTGTTCAAGTCAGGTCACCCAGACCAGAGAAAAGACCTCTCCTTGGAGATGCTTTTTCTCTGGCGCAATCGCAGATTTGAACAAGTGGCCTATTATTCTATCAATGAATGACACTTATATTTTATTTACTAAACAATTGTATACCTATCAAGCCCGCACCCAAGATCCAAGAGATCTTTCTTGTCCATTTCCTTCCATCATATAACTAAATAATATACTATCATATCTGGATCAAGCCAATATTTTTCGTGGTCACCTTTTACGATTTTCCAGTTCCATGCTTTTGGATCTATCATTCTTCCTCTTACCTAATTCTATTTTTTGCCCACTCTGGCGGCTCGATTTCGAAAGAAATTTCCGGACAATGCAAATTAACTTGGTCTGTCTCAATTCCATAATAATATTGATAAGTTGTGTCGACTGAGCCAAATTTCGCTTTTGACTTGTCTAGACCAAGTTTTTCCGCCGTCTCCCAGACCGATTCTTCTGTCGGCCCCTCAATTTCGATAAACGTCGGAATCCATGGCCAAGTATCAATGCAAATCTCTACTTCGCCGAGTTTCCAAAGTTCGCGCAGAGTCTCTTGTTTCGCCTTAATTTCGAGTTCACAACCCTTCATAAAAAGAATTGCATCGTCATAATCATCGACAATAAGATTGACTTCTTTTGTTCCGAGAATCGAAGTGTCGTCACTTACATTTTTATAAGTCATCACGATTTTATCACCTTCGTCTCGAACCCTGGCAAAAGAGTGTTCGCCGGTATAAAACACAACTCTCTTCATTAAAACTTCAGGCTTAACAAGCTTTGCATTAATTTCTTTTAGCTTTTCTCGAATTTGATTTTTGTCTATGTCTAAAAATTGTGCTTCGATTTCGTTGTTCATAATTTTATTATATGTCTTTCTGCGTGTTATAATGAAAAAAGTTCGGGGTTTGGCGCAGTGGTAGCGCGCACGTCTGGGGGACGTGAGGTCGGCAGTTCGATCCTGCTAATCCCGACCAGAACGAACAATAAAAAAGAGCCCCTAGGGGGCTCTTTCTGTTAGTCGTACGTGAATTCAACCAAAGTACCGCGATCATCGCCAAAGAACGGATTACCGTTGCCGGCAGTATCCTTTATGACTCCGTCTGGAACATACAAGAATCCGAGCTTTGATATATCCCAAAGATTTGGATGTTTATTTCCCCAGAAATCAGTCCACGTCGAAAATGTGTTCTTATCACAAGTTACGGTAATAATCCAGGTTATCTTCTTCTTACTAACACTTTCTTGCTTGACATCCGATATTTTAATATCGCTATTCTTAACCTTGATAAGTCCACTCAAGTCCACAGTAGCTAATTCTACGTTATCCGTGGCAATCACCCTGAACCTAAGCTCCTTCCCAGCTTTTGTCTTCCAAGAGCTACTATTATATGGTTCAATTACGACTCGTGGTTTTTCGGTATCCTTGGCATCAGGGTTTCTGAAAGTGATCTTCGGACTATAGGTCAAGATTGTACTGTTATTAGCAACATCTTTGATAGGCGAACTCAGTTTCAGGTATAGATATGCGCTACCAGATTTCTTTGCTGATAAGGTAATATCATAAGAAACAGCGGCATTTTCGTTTGAATAAACTGGCTCACCTACGCTTACTACAGACATATCATTCTTCGTGTCAAACAGGAAGTCGAAATCATCCGAATCTAAGCGTTGATTCTTTTTGAGTTCATCATTGTCCGTTACGATCATCTTGATAGCCATTGTATAGCCAACAGTCGTAGACCAGCTATCGGCAGGCTCAAACCTAATCTTTGGAGAAATGAGGTCAAGAGGCTTAGTAAAGATCATTAATTCACTGTCGGCAAAGATATTTGAATTTCCATTATTGTCTTTGATTTTACCGGACGGGAGTCTAATATATGCTCCTGTCACCACTTCGTTGCCACGAACCTTGACATAATATGTTGCTTTCCTTCCGTTATCGGACATTTTTGGACCGGTAAGTGACTCAATTTCAACATCACCCTTATTCCTGATTCCTCCGACTTCGAAATCTTCTTTTGTTAGGACTACATTCTCATCGATCCCACTATTATCACTTGCGACAACCTTAAATTCGATTGATTCACCCTTCTCGGTCGTTCTACCAGCAACAGGTGTGATATTTACAAACGGCGCAATACGATCAATCTCGGAAGCAAACACTACGGATTCACTGAAATGATCAAATACGTTTTCGTTATCATAAATGTCGGCTACGGAGTGTGGCTTCACGCGGAACGTTCCGAAGCATCCCGTTATAGCGCTACAATTCGAATTGGATTTCAAAGAAACCTTATATGAAGCTACTGTTTGGTTATCGTTGTATATTGGACCCTTGACTTCAGTAATGTCCATTAATGGGATTGGTGCAGTAACAACTATATTTTCGGTCGTTAAGATTTTTTCTGGATCCAGTCCACTATCGTCTGAAACGACTACATTATAAGTAATTGTTCCGCCATATTCAGTCTTATTTCCGTCAACAGCTTCAATTTTTATTGTTGGTGCCGTCTTGTCTGGAGGAGCAAGAAACTTAAATGTTGAGCTAGATTCCGCTTTACTCTTATTGCCATTATTGTCCACAAACGCACCATACCAAACGAGGATCTGACCGTTAATATTAATTCTCGAATCATCATCGTAACTGACAGAAACTACGTATGTAACCTTCTTTCCGTCATTGCTCATTGTTGGCTCGCCGACGATTTCGTAATCAATTTTTGGTAAAACTGGCTCAATCGTAATGTTTTTAGCGAGATTATCATCTTTGATCCCGCCTTCGTCAGTAGCGGTTATTTCGAATCTGAGTTCTCCACCTTTTTCCGTTTCGACTCCATCGAGAGGAGTAATTGAGATTTTTGGCCCAGTAATATCCTCCTCTTTAGTGAAGGCTGTGAAGGTAGCAACTTTACTCCTTGTTGCTTTACTCGAAACGTTATTTTTGCTAATAAACGTCCCCTCTTTCACGTTCATCGTGAACGTTGCAGCGCTATTAGCGCTTATTTTAAGAATCCATACTTCGGTTTGATCATTACATTCAGCGTCGACACGTTCCGCAGTCCCTATTACTAAGTGCCTAGATTCAAGGGAAGATACAACGATATCAGCTTTTGTGTCAATCGTAGACTTGCTAAAACCACTCGCGCTTTTCGCAGTAATTTTCAAAGTAATGTTTGAGTCAGTTTTTGCTCTCCAGATATCATCAATCGCAGTGATTGAAACTGTAGGTGCACTCATATCATCAATTTTAATCGGTGCATCTTCCGTGCTCAAGGTAATTTCTTTTTTACTCTTCTCGTCGTCATTAACTCTAGTAGTAATGTTGCTGCGTCGAGAATTGACCGTGGTTTTAACATAATACGACCCACTATTGTTCTCGTCAATTCTCAATGTTTTTCCAGTTCCAACTTCTTGGTCGCCATTGTACCACGTGTAATCTTTTGCGTCGCCAGTCACTTGCGCGGTTAAAATAATCTTGCCGTCCTCTTTATAACTGGTAACATTTACCATTTCGCCATACCAATCCACGAACTGAGCCTCTGGATCTTCGTTGCCGCTTGGATAATCAGTGATTAAGTAGTCACGAGATACCAGCTTTGTTTCGTTTTCAGCGACCTCAGTGTGTCCGTTTATTCCCTTCTTGATGTTATGAAATAGGGAAGCAGAAGGCTCGTGGCAGAACCACATTAAATCCAAGATGGAAATTGTCCCACCATCATTGAATATTCCCTTGAAATTGTCGCCATAAATATTTGAGTAATAATCCAAATAATCCTTTACATCATCCAATTGCGACGTATTTAGTAGACCGAGTTCACCAGTTTTTCCCGCAACATGAGTAAAGGCATCTACAATTCCGTCAGCAAGCCGATTTCTGGTTGCTGTTTGGAGTTTTGATACGTTCTGTGTTGCGTGACGATTGATTGCTCCTTCGGACGCATAGTATCCGACTTTATTTATGTGACGACCTAATGCAGATACAGGATCGCCATTGATATGGTAACAAATTACTCTATGCAACAATGAACCAGCATCATTTGTTTGAGTAGCCCAGTCGAACAGCTTGTTGTAATCTATTTCTCTTTGGCCACCAAAGAAGCCCATGCCCATACCGTTGAAGTAAATAACATCTCGTAAGAACTCCAGGCCAGTAGCTTCTGAATCTATCATTCCGAGAGCACCGATTTGGGCAAGATATCCACCTAAAGAATGCCCAGTGATATAGAAGTTAGGTGCACCACCATACTTTTCAATATATTCGTCTGGATTGGCATAGTATTCATTTGCATACAAACTGAAGATATTCTTAGCATAATTCTTCGCCGCATCTTCATATCCCGAAATACCGCCTAAAATGAAGGTAGCATCCTTAAACCACTCCATGAGATCCGTAAAGTCCGTTCCGCGATAGGCAATTACGATATTATTATTAAGGCGATAAGTAGTTGCCTCCATGTAGCCTTCTTTTTTGGAGAGGGTAACTCTCTGGGAGACATGGTCGGTAATTACCCATTGGTTAACCTCAGAAACGCTAACGCTGTCCGATCCACCGAAATAGTAATCTTTGCCAACAGTCTGCCAAGCCTTAATTAATCCGTCGAGTCCAGAATAATCTTGAGCTTGCATACCAGTGAGCCGATCTTCGTCGTACATACATTCATTTTTTTCTGCCTGCTTATTACTAATTCTATCCGCGCAAATATAGCTAAAATATCTTGCGTATCCATTTTCGCCCATTTCAACGCTGGCATTTTCGCCGTTGTCTTCATAATAATTCTCTCGAACCGTTTTGCCGTTTTGAGTTTTTGTATTGCCATCAATTCGATCAATTAGGCTATCTACTGGATCATATGCAAGTGTTGCAAACATTAAAAGATCACGATCATCGACGGCATAGTGATACGGGTCGCTATCATCGTCATTCAAATAACCGTCGCCGTCTATATCGGGATCAACATCGTCAGTTAGTCCGTCGCCATCCGTATCGGTGCTAATTCCTTTTTCTATCGTAAGATTGATTTTATTACTCTCAATTCTTCCGTCGGTGACATATATTGTCGTGGTTCCGTAGGAAACTGGAATAAATACCGGTAACTTAATTCCGTCATCGCAAGTCACATCAGACTGGCTAAGATACGCTCCATATAACTGACCAACAGACTCTCGAGATAGATTGTCGTAAGTTCCATCTGTTGAGCAATACGTTGTCGAAATAAGAATATCAGTATTGTCCGATTCCCATGAAAGCTCCACATTTGTAGCGTCGTTTGGAATTAATTCTGGTTCGGGAAGACCAAGATCGCCGCCATAAATATTAATCATGCCAAGATCCGACTCATCAACCTTCTTTGTGATATCTTTTTCTTCTAATTTGATTTCTTCGAGATCGATTTCTTCTTTTGTGATAGTAACTTCAATCTGATCACTTATGTCACTTCCGTTTGTCAGAGTCAAAACCGTTGTACCATACCCAGTTATCTTGAATGATGGTGTCCCGGCATATTTGTTATCCTCTGTCGCTTCCGGATAAATTACTTCAATAACCGCCGGATTACTTGAGGTCCAATAAAATGTATCGATATCATCAGCGTCTGCGGGCGTAAAAATGACATCGGCTTTTATCCTATCAAGAAAATCCTCTTCCGATAGTTCTTCGCCAGAGTCAAAAACGCTACTAACCGAATCAGGCTCGATAGCAACACTATTTACCTTAACGACTTGCTTAATGCAATCATCTCCATTTGGAATAAATCCATCATCGCAAACACATTTGCGTTCACTATCATCGAGGTGTGCATTGGTTCCGCAGGAAATGGGCTGAACTACTTCTTTACATCCACCATTTCCATTTGGTTCATATCCTTCTTTACAAACACAGACTCCATTTTCGCCACGGATTTGGTTGTCACTGCATTTTGGAACACATGCGCCGTTGACTCGCTCTTGGTCATTGGAGCATTTCGTTACGCAAGTTCCGTTCACGTACTCCCAATTAGGATCATTTAATTCGCAGTTGTCCTTAGGCTGGCATCCAGTGCCTTCAACCCATTTCTGATTGTTTGGGCAATTCTTGTCTTCGCTTATTACGACTGTATATTCCGCACAGACGCTAGGATATTTTGTAGAACACGCGGTCAAAACTGCCGTCCCAAACCCAACAGCTGTCATATTAGTTCCATCTGTATTAACAGTTACAATGTCAGTATTTTTACTCTTCCACTCAATACCTTTATCTGTTGCATTGTCTGGATTAATAATAATAGAAGGAGTGTTTATTTTGAAGGAGCCAAGGGTTTCTTTTTTAATGGTCTCCGAAGCATGGTCAGGTTCAAGAATAACTGATTCAACGGGAACCTCAGTGCTAATTTTTATACATTTTGTTCCGGCCGCATTTAGGACCTCGTCACTCTTACATATGGGTACACACCTTTGCCTGTCATTATCCCACTTCTGCGTACTTCCGCACCAAGTGTTACCAGCGATTAACTCTCCATCGGTCTCCGATGCGAGAACTGAAGCATTTTGAGATGCTGCAAAAAACATCCCAGTTGTAGCACCACCGAGTGCGACAAGCGCAAACGCCAAAATAAAAATGCGCATTTTAATATTAGATAGTATTTTCATTCCTTGACCTTCCTTTTTTGAAAATATATTCCTTCCAATTTTAGGCTTTTTTTTAAAAAAGCGCAAGCATTTTTGATAAAATAATAACAAGTTCATCAAAAAAATGTTGTAATTTTTACAACACTTTTTATTAATATCTATAATTCAATTTCCTCAAATCGATATTTCTGCCCGATATCAGGGTATTTTTTGTGATCGACCTCGCTTTCGAACATAGAAAGCGGTCTTGCCCACTTTTGAAACGGAGCATAAAGCCCTTGATAAATTACAATTTTTTCATCATCATCTTCAGTATATTGAACAATATCAAGCACGACATATTTTCCGCCCTTAAAATGTTGATATGTTTGTCCGATTTTGATTCTACTTTGCATATTCGACTGCTCTTGTCTCGCGAATAACATTCACCTTGATGACGCCAGGATAGCTCATGGTCGCCTCAATCTTATCGGCAATGTCGCGAGCAAGTTTGAGGGCAGACAAATCATCAATTTGTTTCGGTTCAACAATTACGCGAATTTCGCGCCCAGCAGAAATTGCATAAGCCTTATCAATACCAGGGAATGAAGTGGCGATATTTTCAAGATCCTTCATTCTCTCGGCAAAGTTTTCAGCAGAAATATTACGTGCGCCAGGACGAGCTGCGGAAATTGCATCCATAATTTTCACAATCACCGCTTCGGTTGTTGTTGGTTCAATATCATTATGGTGTGCTGCCATCGCATGAACAATTTCGTCAGGCATGCCATATTTTTTCGCGAGCTCAGCGCCAATCTCGGCATGTTTACCTTCGATTTTGTGAGTTACAGCCTTTCCAATATCATGGAGTAGAGTTGCAGTTTTGGCAATGCGCTTGTCTGCGCCAATTTCTTCAGCAATCATTCCGGCCATGTGTGCCATCTCGACTGAGTGGAGAAGCACGTTTTGCCCATAAGATGTACGGAACTTGAGCTCACCAAGAAGATGGAGAAGCTCTCTTGGAATACCGACGACTCCAACTTCACGAGCAGCATCTTCGCCAGCACGAACCACTTCCTTTTCGATTTCTTTTTCGGCTTTTGCAACAGCCTCTTCGATTGAGGACGGATTGATTCTTCCGTCTTTCATAAGTCTTTCCATTGCATATCTAGCAACTTGGCGGCGAATTGGATCAAATGAGGATAGAACAACCATTCCAGGAGTGTCATCAACAAGAATATCAACTCCGGTTGCGCGTTGCAGGGCCTGAATATTTCGGCCTTCCTTACCAATAATTCTGCCTTTCATTTCATCGTCAGGAAGTTTCAGGGCGGTAATGGTCCTATCGGCAGTTACCTCAGAAGACATTCTTTCCATCGCAGTAAGAAGAATTGCCTGCGCAGTTTCGTCGACATCTTGTTGAATTTCTTTTTGTTCCTTCGTAATCAAACCGACAAGATCTTGTTTGATGTCGTTTTGAGTCATCGTCATTAGTTTTTCGCGTGCTTCTGCCTTTGAAAGGCCAGCAATTTTCTCAAGTTTTTCGTGTTGTTTTTCTCGAATACCACGAATTTCGTTCTTGAGTTCCTCAATTTCTTTTTCTTGTTTATTGAGTTTTTCCTGCTTTTTCTCGAGTTGATCAAGTTTTCCATCAAGCGTTGTCTCGCGTTCAGCAAGGCGATTTTCGGTCTTTTTCCATTCCTTGCGGCGTTCTGACTCTTCGTTTTGAGATTTTTCAGAAACTTTAGAAGCCTCCTTTTTTGCTTCTAGAACAATCTCCGAAGCTTCGTGTTTCGCCTTGCGAACCAAATCTTCAGCCTTGTTTTTCCCACCATTTTCTTTTTTCTTGTTATAAGCGAAAATTCCGCCTGCACCAACAACTAAGCCGGCGATAGCGGCAATAATAATTCCGGTTATTTCCATATTCCTCTTTCTAATTGTTTTGCCGATATTTTTCTCTATACCGGCGGGTTAACAAATAATATAAATTAATAATTTTCCGAAAGTAATTATATCACATTATTTCCGTGGTGCAGAAATATTCGCTGGGCGTCCATATTCCGGGATAATTACGTCGTGTTTTGTACCCCTATGGTCGAAGAGCGGCACCTGAAGTTCGTGAGCCAAAGTATTAACAATTGCCGCACCAATGCGTAGTCCAGTAAAGGAGCCCGGTCCAGAAAAGAAGGTAATTTCGGAAATATCTTTCCAATCAGCATCATTTTCTTGAAGTTTATCAAAAATGAATTTATGCAGTCCCTCGGCCATTTCGCGGCCACCTTCCCAAGAATATTCTTTATCATCGAGCTTAAGCTTTGCTGTCATATCAGATGTATCTAAATAAAGTTTCATAAAATCACCTCCCTCGAACCATCGTCGTTGAGTTTAATGTCAATTTTTCTTCTATCCGCTGGCAAAATTCCTTCCACATCTCCGCCCCACTCAACAACAACAACGGAATTTTCTTCAAGTAGGGAATCGGCCAAATCTTCCGCCATAATTCCAGGATCGTCGAGCCGATAAAAATCATAGTGGGTCAAATTACCTCGAGCCCCGGCGTATTTTTTGGAAATCATAAAGCTTGGACTAGTGACCGGCTCAGAAATCCCCATTCCTTTTGCAAGCCCTCGCGTAAAAGTTGTTTTTCCCGCCCCAACATCACCAACAAGCTCAATAACGGCAGGAAGCTTCAGGGAATCAAAAAACTTCTCCCCAAATTCCAACATCTCATCTTCACTATGAATTTTCACGTATATTATTATACCATAAAGAGAAGAATTGACAAAATGCTTATGATATGATATAATGGCGACAAGCTAATCTCCAGGTTGGCATTGTTTTTGAATAATTAAATAATTAGCACTCGACTATGGTAGAGTGCTAATTTTGTGCTATAATAGATGAGTTATGGCACAAAAACGTGATTATTATGAAGTTCTCGGCGTTTCAAAAAACGCCTCTGATGACGAAATTAAAAAAGCTTACCGCAAGTTAGCAATTAAATACCATCCCGACAAAAATCCAGGCGACAAAGCGGCTGAAGAAAAATTTAAAGAAGTTTCCGAAGCCCACGAAGTCCTGAGTGACAAGCAAAAACGCGCTCGTTACGACCAATTTGGTCACGCGGGTGTTGGTGGCAACGCTGGTGGCGGAAATCCTTTTGGTGGTGGAAACCCATTTGGCGGAGGTTTCAATGGCCAATCTTTCAATTTCGATTTCGGCGGAGCTGGCGGTTTTGCTGATATTTTTAGCGACCTCTTTGGCTTTGGTGGCAGAAATCGCCGACCTCGCCGCGGTGCAGATATTGAAGCTCGCGTTACGATCGAATTTGAAGATGCTGTTTTTGGCACAACTGTCGTCGTTGAAGATGCGAAGGGAAAAACCGTCAAAGTAAAAATCCCAGCCGGCATTGATGATGGCATGGCGATTCGTGTTGCCGGGAGAGGTGGTGATGCTCCAGAAAAAGGCGGCGAAAAAGGCGACCTCTATGTTCGCGTTCGCGTGAAGCCCCACAAACACCTCACTCGTGAAGGCAATATTATCCTTTCCGAAGAAACGATTTCCATGGTCGACGCTGCGCTCGGTTGCGAAATTGATGTCGAAACGGTTGACGGTAATGTCCGCATGAAAGTTCCGGCAGGAACCCAGTCCGGCACGCCATTCAAGCTGTCTGGACACGGTTTAATTATGCGAGATGACGGCGATCGCGGTCCACATATTGTAAATATTATTGTAGAAACTCCAAGAAATCTCTCTAAACACCAGAGGGAGCTCCTAGAAGAATTTCGTGGCACAAAGGGCAAAAAACACCCATTTTGGGGCTAAGCTGAAAAAATCACTCAATTTTGGGTGATTTTTTTAAAAAATATCGGAAAAACATAATTTTTGTCCAAACAACAGAGAAAACCTATAATGTTGTAAAAATTACAACATTATTTTGTTGACATAGCTAAAATACTTATGTTATAGTAAATGTGTATTGTAATTGGGTCATTTTGGCTAAAAATAAAAATTTAACAAAATAAATTTTTATAAAAAATCTTATCCATCGTTAAATCTAATTTTTGTATTTTGGTTTAATAGCTTTTGTTTAAGATTGGGAGAAATATAAACAATGTCAACAATAACAAAACTAGAGGTAAATCTCTCCGAGAGATATATCCCACCAGTCGAACCTGAAGAAGGTTCGGAAGAATGGTGTCAAGATCATCTTGAAGACCCAAGGTGTGAACAATATCGACCAGTCGATCCAGTCGATCCAGTTGATCCAACTCCAGAAGAACCTGAAGAAGGTTCCGAGGAATGGTGCGAGATCCATACGGACAGTGAACTCTGCAAAGAGCAAGAAGAAGATAATGAAGAAACTGGCGATGCTCCAGACACCGGACATCATACTATCGTTTCTGTCGGAGATAACAATAACACTCCAACATCCACGCCATTTATTGTTGCGGGTGCAGCCATTGCTCTCTTAGTTCTTGTCGCCTGTTTTATTAAATTCTTCAAACATAAGAAAGAAGACAAGAATCATTATTACTTCAAACAACAAAAAGGCTACAAAAAAGCCTATGCAACTATTCTCCCAGTTCTATCATTAGCTCTTATCGCTGGCATTTTTGCCAGAGTTTTTGCCTATAATTACGAAAACTATCCAGACCTAACCGCATCAGAAACCCTCACAATCGATAATGCAGACATTATTGGTACTGATGAGATTCGTTACGTCAAAGATACTCTCGTTCTCCCAAAATCCAACTATGGCTATGAACTATATATTCATGCTGATGATAACAAACTTGTTTCCGACTACAATCAAGGTATCTACCTAGATTCAGTCGCTTCGACAGGCGCTCTTACGGAAAACACCTTTGGTTACACCTTTGTTAACCCAGCCACAAATCCAAATACCTTTGAACGCCTTAGTCAAACAGCTGAGAGAATCATTACCAAAGCCTATTCTCCAGAACAAACTAAAGACGGCATTTTTCTTGATATTTGGTGGGGCGTCAATGCCAAATCAGCCGAAGAAGCTAATTATGAGCTAGAAATTACCTACGATCTTCACGAACAACAAATCATCACTGAGCTCCAAGGTATGACTCCAGAAATCTGTGCCGATATGCCGACAGATCATTTTGAGAGTTTTATTGATATTCGCAACAATAAAACATATCAAGTCTACAAAGACGATTTTGGTCGTTGTAATGTTGAAGGTATTTTGACTCACGACGAAGGTGGCAATCCAACTATAGAACCGATTAGTAGAGATCAATTTCCAGATCTCGATCCAGAAGAATCAATCTGTCCAACTGGTTGGCACGAAGTAGAAATTCCAGCCACAGAAACAGCAGCAGCAGCCACTGGCTGTGTCGCCGATTACGAAAACGTTGAAGTTACAATCTTCGATATTGATGAAGATGGCAATATCGTCTTTAATGGATCGGAAACTATCGATCTCGACGATGAACGCTGTGAAGGTTGGACTTGCACCTTCATAGCCCCAGATCAACCAGAAGGCGCAGAACCAGGCCAAGAGTTCTATGGTTGGTCAACCGACCTCGATGCAGAAACTGGTGAATATCAACCAGGCGATCCAATCACGATCGATTCTCCAAACTTCGCCCTTTATCCAATCTGGGAAAAGAAAACCCCGAAAGCTATTCTAAATGATAAGAACTATCTCGAATTTGTTTATGACTACTACTCAGTCGAAGAATCTAAGGAACCAGAATATAGAGCAATCTACGAACCGACCCTAGAAGATGGCGGAGAAATCTATGAAGTTTATCCGGTGCCAGTCAATGCAACTCCAGAAAATAGGCTAAATATTCCAAGCGGTACACAATCTAAAGATAAAAATAAACAAATCAAATATATAAATTTCGACGAGTCGTTCAAGGATTTTGAGCCAACAAGTACATATGCCTGGTTTGAAGGTCAGCAATATTTGGCATTATGGGATGGAGAAAAATATGTAGATACAATCACGAATCTCCAAAACTTGAACACATCGGCTACGACCGATATGTCGAAAATGTTTTCTACGTGGTCGATTGTTAGTTTGACTCTCCCTGAAGGCTTTGGCTCTCAAGTATTGCGCACGGCGGAAATGTTCAAAGGCATTAATAGCCTTAATTCTCTTACTCTCCCAGAGGGTTTTGGCTCTCAAGCGATATATATGGAGGGTACGTTTAATGAAATGGGTAATCTTCAGTCACTTACTCTTCCAGCCGGCTTCGGTTCTAAGGCGACAGATATGAGTGATATGTTCCGAGATGTATTCTCTCTCCAATCTCTCACTCTCCCAGCCGGCTTCGGTCAATCAGCAACATATATGAACGGAATGTTCTCTAGCGCTCACTCCCTCACTTCTCTCACTCTCCCAGAAGGTTTCGGCTCCCAGGCAACAGATATGAGCTATATGTTCTATTACGCTTCCTCCCTCACTTCTCTCACTCTTCCATCCGGCTTCGGTCAAGCAGCAACAAATATGCGCTATATGTTCTCTAGCGCTTCCTCCCTCACTTCTCTCGACCTTCCAGATAACTTCGGCTCCCAGGCGACAGATATGAGCTATATGTTCTATTGGTCAAACATCAAAGATATTACCTTCCCGGACAATTTTGGAGCAGAAGCAACCACTATGAGTCGTATGTTTGCTCGTGCTACTGGAACAAATCTAATTCTTCCAATTGGTTTTGGTCAAAAAGTAACAGAAGTTGGGCAGATGTTCGATCATGAATATGCATCCGTAGGATCGTTTGAATCTGTTGTTATTCCGTCAGGTTTTGGGGCGCAAGCGACAAGCTTAAGCTACATGTTCTATGGCAGCGCAATCAATTCCATTACTCTCCCAGCCGGATTCGGTTTGCAAACCGACAATATGGGTAGCATATTCAAGAATGCCTCTATTGGCTCACTTACTCTCCCAGCCGGCTTCGGTCAAAGCGCAACAAACATGGCTGGTATGTTTGAAAATTCCTCCCTCACTTCTCTCACCCTCCCAGAAGGCTTCGGCCAAGTGACAACGAGTATGGGCTTTATGTTCTACGGTGCATCCTCTCTCCAGTCACTTACTCTCCCGGCCGGCTTCGGCTCTAAGGCGACAGATATGAGTTATATGTTCCAAGGCGCATCTTCTCTCCAGTCACTCACCCTCCCAGCCGGCTTCGGCCAAGAAGTAAAAGATGTAAATAACATGTTTGCTCTTATGACATCTCTAGAGCATATCTATGTTCCAGCCGGCACCAACTGGGCAACCAAAACCCCAGCATTAACACGTTCTGCCTCTATGTTCTCTGGTGCCACCAAACTTCCAAACTACACAACGGCCCGTTTGGATGCTTCCGCTGCTCACATTGGCAATGTTGACGGTGTTCTAGGTTACTTCACTGGACCAGCTACAGCCAAAGCTATCCTTACGGAAGATGGAAACCTAAATTTCATCTACGATCAAAATACTTACGCCGAAAACGATAGTTATTCCTATTCCATCGACGGCGCCAACACAATTACCTCGACCATCACAGCAGTTTATGGCGTGCCAGAAGATACAACAGAATCTATCAAGCCAGATTGGGTAACGAATTTCGATATAATTTCCGCAAACTTTGATCCTTCCTTTAAAGATTTTTCTCCAACCTCTACAGCTTATTGGTTCTATGAAGATCGATATCTCTCAACCATCACCAATGTAGAAAATCTCAATACCAGCAGTGTCACCAATATGAGATATATGTTCTATTTCGCTTCCTCCCTCACTTCTCTCACTCTCCCATCCGGCTTTGGCCAAAGCGCAACAGATATGAACTCAATGTTCAATAGAGCTTCCCTCACCTCTCTCACCCTCCCAGAAGGCTTCGGCTCTCAGGCAACAAATATGAGCTATATGTTCAATAGCGCTTCCTCCCTCACTTCTCTCACTCTCCCATCCGGCTTCGGTCAAGCAGCGATAAATATGGGTGGTATGTTCCAACACGCTTCTTCCCTCACTTCTGTTGAACTTCCATCCGGCTTCGGCCAAGCAGCGACAAATATGGAATCAATGTTCTATGACGCTTCCTCCCTCACTTCTCTCACTCTCCCAGAAGGTTTCGGCTCCCAGGCAACAAATATGAACTTTATGTTCCGTAACGCTTCCTCCCTCACTTCTCTCACTCTCCCAGAAGGTTTCGGCTCTCAGGCAACAAATATGGAATTAATGTTCTATATCGCTTCCTCCCTTCAATCTCTCACTCTCCCATCCGGCTTCGGCCAAGCAGCGACAAATATGGGGTATATGTTCCGTAACGCTTCCTCCCTAGAACACATTTATGTCCCAGCAGGAACTAACTGGGCGACCAAAACTCCAGCAGCATCTTCGACTAGCATGTTCACTGGAGCTTCAAAGCTTCCAAACTACAACAAGTCTCGCACCAACATTTCTGCTGCCCATATCGGCGATGTAGATGGTATCATGGGCTACTTCACCGACGTCTGCGAAAAAGACAATTCTTGTGGAGAAGTTCAAGGACAACAAGGGCAACAATCAGAACAACAACCACCACTAATGTCCTACTCTCCAATCTCCGAACAATCAACTGAAGAATCAGAAACAGAAACACCAGTCCCAACAGGCGAAGAAAAGAAATCAACCAAGAAATCTGATACCAAATCAGAACAAACCGAACCACTTGGTGTAGAAAAATCAGTTGAGAAAG
>JAZUHD010000018.1:0-2401 GCA_045641545.1 Candidatus Nanosyncoccus sp. | reverse complement strand
CTTCAATTTTCTTCCGATAATCCTGAATGTCGAGAATCAAGCCGTCAATGATGGAGAGTTTCTGTTCTTTTGAATAGTCATCGTCAAGTTGAGACTCAAGCAAATCGGTGATGGAAAATTCGATAGGATAGTTGCAGCCATCTTCATTGGGAAACAACACGAAATAATAATCCCTACTGATTTCTGTATTCATAATGATAAGTTTATAGCGTTAATACTGGCTGCAAAATAAAAACAAAGGTGTGCCCAATGCGGGCGCACCTCCATTACAACTGTTTTTTCATGAGAAATTATAGCTTTATCTTTATATCGAATGGAGGGTTATCCAGCAAATCCTTCAACTCCTTTACTTTTTCTTCGATAAGTTCTTTTATTTTGCCATTAAACAGTTTTTCAAAAATAGTTTCATCATTCCAATCTTGTATTGGGAAAGGCTTATAGAAAACATACCATTTTGAAGAACGGCATGAGGCGTAATTACTAAAAGCTTTATTATTTATTACTTCGGGTTTGGTTCCAAGCAAATTTTCATTCCGATACTTAATGCCATAATTGAAATTTTTAAGGCCATCACTCATGAATTCAAAACAGATGCAGAATGTTTCCCATTCAGGCTTGTAGAAGGAGAATTGTCCTTCATACGCTTTGCACCAGTCCTCGTTTTTTGGGAATTCAGGCTGGAGTATCATGCCCTCTTTTTCTGCTATTTCTATAACTTGCCGCTCTAATTCGGTATTCAGAATTTCGTTTCGAACAGCATCATAAACTTCATGGATTTTGAATGCGGCATCATAGTTTTCGCGTTTCGCCAAGTATTTAACAAGTTCTTCTTTTGTTGTGTTTTCCATATTTTGATTAGTGAGTTTTAGGATTAAATCGAGATATTGTGTCATTGTTTCGCGGACAACAGGTCTTGCTGCTGCTTTCTCTCTGCAAGAACCAATCCATTTGGCTATATCATCAGCATAACTAATGCAATAGAAGTCTTTGTTTTTTTCAAGCGTTTTCGAATCACTTTTAATAGACTCTTCGGATGGTTCATGGCCATCAAGCGTCAGATACAACAGGATGTAATTCCCAGGACCATATTTTTCAGCAAATTTATAATATCTGTACAGTTGCTTTTTCTGGTCGCCTGCGTAAATCTTATTCTCAATGATTATTGCCTTCTTCGAATCCTCGTTCTCAATTAAAATGTCAATACGGCCGCCTTCCTCAAAATCATTTGTTTTATCTCCGATTTGATATTCCACTTTTGTTTTTGAATTGGCCATGTCAAAGGAGAAACTGTTGCCGTTGGATGATTCGCCTTTGACAAGTGGTGTTACGACATGTTCCATGAACAAGTCGAGGAATACGCATCCGGCACCATGTGAGCCATTGGGATTGAGAAGCGATGCAAGCATTGCGGAATGGGTCGTAACTTCATCATGCTGAGCACGCATTATTTCGAATATATTGAAGCAATCCCCCCGTTTGAATTTTTCCTGTTTGAGGATTTTTTCTTTTTGTGAAATAAGAAGCACCTGATTAACAATATCTTTTGTCTTTTCTTCCATAAAGTTATGGTTTTCTTAATGCAACAGCTATTTTCGTAATAAGTGCAAAAATAACAAAATACTACTTTCCTTTACATTGTCTTGAAAAACATTTGCATTTTTGCGTCTTCTTTGGGATAATGTCAAGGGAAGAGTACTATGAATACTCTTCCCAAGCCAGCAACTCACTTTTTAGGCACAAAAGCGTAAGTCTTATCTCTTATCAATTTTGCCTCACCGCCGAGCAGATGAGCGGCTTCTTTTAACTCACTTGAACTACTGTAAGTTTGGACATTGCCATTTGGAAAATTTAAAGTGTACATCATTTCAGCCCTAAATCCGTGTCGGGCGCAACTTCTGTTATTTCCTACTCTGTTGTACGCTTTTCGGAACCGCGTGCATCGTCTCGATGTTTTTTCGGCTGCAAAATAAAAACAGAGGTGTGCCAAATGTGGGCTCACCTCTGTTGGATTGATGAATATCTCGAGTTTTATATTGTCATTATTTTTTTTTCGCGATTTGAGATAATGATGAGCGTTTGTCGCTTCATTATCTCACTTGATTTCAAGGGCATTCTTGTTTTTGGCGTTCAAAGGTGAAATAATGGATTGTCCTGTTCGAGTTTCTATGTTTTCTCTGGCATCTTTTGCCACGCTGCCGCCTTCAATTGCAATTTGTCGGCTTTCTTCAAATGTTTCAGGATCGCGCGATTTGGAAATGGCGGTAGTGGTAACCTCAGCCAACATATTCAGCACCAGTTCAATGTTGGTCATATTGTCGCGCAGATTTTCCTTTTTCAGATTCTTGAATTGCTTGTATTGCTTTACCGAAAATCCGCTCCAAGCTTTGGTCATCTCGTTGGT
>JAZUHD010000017.1:0-7559 GCA_045641545.1 Candidatus Nanosyncoccus sp. | reverse complement strand
ATCTCTACATTTGGATCAATTTCTTTGATAATGCTAACTTTCTCAAGCTGAACTAGGTTTGCTTTGCCACCTTGTTGACCGAGTGATCCGCCAAAAATTAATACGTGATCTGAGGCTTCAATATATGGCTTTATGTTTCCTGGAAAAGTTGAGCGCAAAATTGCCACTCCGGTTTTTATGCCTGCTTGCGAGAGCTGTTCGAAAATCGGCAATAAATTTTCATCACATTCTGCATGAAAGATACAAAGAGACGGTTTTATGGCGATAATTGATGGAATATATAATGAAGGATTTTTTACCATCATATGGATATCCCATTCGCCCTTCCATTCTGATGGAAGACTAATTTCTTCTAGCTTTACGGTTGGGAATTGGGAAAATTGTCCATCACTAATGTCAAGTTGGATGCGGTCGGCGAATTTGGTATATGTTTCTGCGATTTGGTTAAAATTTTCTGGGGTATCCGTCAAAATTGTTGGTACAACTTTAATCATATTTCTCCTCGTCTAATTTTTTTATTCTACGAACGCGTCGTTCTTCGCTACCGAATTTTGTGTGAAAAAATGTATAGAGGATTTTCTTCATTTTTTCTATATCTGTCATTTCCGCTGAAAGGCAGATGATATTGGCATCGTCATGTTCCCTGCCGAGTTTTGCGGACTTTTCTGTTGATGCGTTGATTGCGCGGATGCCCTTAAAGCGATTTGCTTGAATGCAGACACCATGTGCTGAGCCGCACAGAAGGATTCCGAAGCTTCCTGGGTTTTTCTTTACAGCTTTCGCAACCGCTATGGCTGGATCATTGTAATCGTCCTGAGCATCATCGAACGTGCCTAAATCTTCAACATCGATGAAATCACCATGGAATTCGGTAAGGTGTGGAATTAGTTCCGTTTTTTTTGCGAACCCGTGATAATCTGCTCCGATGAAAATTTTTTGAGATGACATGTTATTTCTTTCCGAAGTCAGCGGCAAGTTCTACGAGGCGATTTGAATATCCCCATTCGTTATCATACCAAGCTACGACTTTAATTAAATTTCCTCCTACAACGTCTGTTAATGGAAGATCAACAATACAAGAGTGTGAATTTCCGCGAAGGTCGCAAGACACAAGTTCCTCTTCTGTGACCGCCAAAATACCTTCATAGTATGGTTCGGCTGCTGCTTTTTTGAATATTTCATTAATTTCTTCTTTTGTGACATCGCGTTTGACAACGGCTGTTATATCGGAAAGCGAAACGACTGGAGTTGGAACACGAACGGAAAGACCGTTGAATTTACCGACAAGTGATGGGATTGCTTTTGCGGCTGCTTTTGAAGCTCCGGTTGTCGTTGGGACGATATTTTCTGCTGCAGCGCGAGCTTCGCGAAGATCTTTTGCTGGTGCATCTTGGAGCTTTTGTGAAGCTGTGTAAGAATGAATGGTCGTCATCATGGCTTTTTCGATGCCGATTTCTTGTTCGAGAACTTTCATTACTGGCGCGATGCAGTTTGTGGTGCAGGATGCATTTGAAATGATTATGTCGGATTCATCAAGAGTATCTTCGTTTACGCCAATGACGATAGTTTTCGCGCCTTCGCCTTTTGCTGGGGCTGAAATAACAACTTTCTTTGCTCCGGCATCGATATGCGCGTGAGCCTTGGCCGGATCAGTGAATAGACCCGTGCTTTCGATAACGACATCGATCCCGAGTTCTCCCCATGGCAAATTGCTTGGTTCTTTTTCGGCAAATACTCTTATTTTTTTGTCGTCAACTATTAGATTCTCTTCATCTGTGTCAACTTCGTGGTTGTAGATTCCGTATGACGAATCGTATTTTAATAGATGGGCTAGAGCTTTTGGATCTGACAGATCATTAATAGCGATAATTTCGACATCTGAGCGTTCAAAAGCGATTTTAAAGGCGCTGCGTCCGATTCTCCCAAATCCGTTGATTGCTAGTTTTATCATTTTACCTCCTATAAAATTGTTGATTCTATTATAGCATAATCATAATGTGAATATTGTTTTTTATAACAAGAAATCTCCACTGAGGGAGATTTCTTGCGGTTGTTGTTTTTGATTAAACGCGAGCAAAGTGTGCGAATGCGCGGTTTGCTTCTGCCATTCTGTGGCAATCTTCTTTTTTCTTGAAAGCTGCACCAGTTTCGTTGTATGCGTCAACGATTTCGGCTTCGAGGCGTTTTGCGTATGGCATTCCACTACGTGCGCGAGCGGATTGAACGAGCCATGAGAATGCGAAGTGCATTTGACGGTGTCCAGCAATTGGGAATGGAATTTGGTAGTTTGCTCCACCTACACGGCGTGATTTAACTTCGAAGTCTGGAGAAACGTTTGCGATTGCTTTTTCAAGAACTTCAACTGGGTCTTCAGAATTAAGTTTTTTTGCTGCGCCTTCGATTGCGGCATAAACTGCACGCTCTGCGACTTGTTTTTTACCATCAAGCATGGATTTGTTGATTAAACGTTGAACCATAATTGATTGGTATTTGCGATCTGGATTAACTTTGCGCTCGAGTGATTTAGTTGTTTTACGTGGCATAATTATTTGCCCTCCTTCTTAGCGCCGTATTTGGAACGGCCCTGTTTGCGACCATTGACTCCTTGAAGATCAAGTGTACCGCGGACGATATGATAGCGAACACCTGGAAGGTCTGGAACACGTCCACCGCGAACGAGGACGACTGCGTGTTCCTGAAGATTGTGACCTTCACCTCCGATGTATGCCCAGACTTCTTGTCCGTTAGTTAAGCGAACGCGAGCAACTTTACGCAAGGCGGAGTTTGGTTTCTTTGGAGTTTTGGTAGTTACTTTAACGCAGACGCCGCGTTTTAATGGGGCTGGTTGGTTGTAGTAACGAGTTTTTAATGTATTAACGATTGATCCAAGAGCTGGAGCTTTGGATTTTTTCGCAGCGACTTTGCGTGGCTTGCGAATCAACTGATTAATAGTTGGCACTGTTAAAATTTCCTTTATTGATTAATAATTAATTATTTTCTCAGTTTTCGTACAGCAATAAAAACTGAGGTGAAACTCTTTGTCTATATTATATATTATATAGTCTAAAAAAGCAAGAATTATCAAAAAACTCCCCGAAGGGAGTTTCTTGCTACTTTGAGTTAGTCTCTGCGAGATAATCGAGTGTTTTCTCAATAATAAGCCTATTTTTAATATCCATGCGTACTCGTGGGTCTTTGAGGTTTTCGAGCGCCTCTTTTGATTTTTGGTATACGTCACGTAATTCTGCAATTTTCGCATCAACTACATCTTCTTCTACTGTGATTTGTTCTTTTTGGGCAAGTATTTGAAGAACAAGAGAAGCTTTGACGCGTTTTTCGGCGATCTTTGTGATTTCTTTTTCCCAATTTTCATATGTTTCGCCGGCGGATTTGATGTAGTCTTCTAGACTTTGGCCACGTGATTTTGCGTTGCGTTCAAAATCATCTTTGATTAGGTGCAGTTGGTCTTTTATGAGTATTTCTGGTGCAGATACTTTTGATTTTTCAACGAGTTTCTCGACAAGTTCATCTTTGAATTTTTCGTCAATTTTTGCGGCATTTTGTGCTTCGAGATTTTTCTTTATATCTGCTTTAAGCTCGTCAATAGATTTGAATGGCCCACATTTTTCTGCGAGTTTCTCATCAAGTTTTGGTTTTGTGATTTCGTTAACTTGTTTCAGGAGTACTTCGAAGATGGTTTTCTTACCCGCAAGATCTTTTACGCCATAATCTTTCGGAAAGGTTAGCTCTAGATCGAACTTATCTCCTGATGAATGGCCAACAATGCCCTCTTCAAATCCAGGGATAAATGACTTTGAGCCGAGAGTTAGGGGGTAATCTTTGGCCGTTCCGCCATCAAAAGCCTTGCCGTCTTTTTTACCGACAAAATCGATGATAACTTCATCTCCGATTTCTGCAGCTTTTTTTGCGGTCTTTTTTTCTGCGTAGGCATTTTGGATGTTATTGAGAATTTCCTTAACTTCTTTTTCGGAAGCTTCGGTTTTTTCTTTTTTGACCTTTAGATTTTTGTAGTCGCCTAATTTGATGTCAGGAAGAATGTCTGCCGTTGCTGTGTATTCAGCAGATTCGCCAGGTACATATTTTGTAACATTTACTTCTGGTATGACAAGCGGAGATTTTGTTGCTTGCTCAAATGCTTTTGGTACACTTGTTCGAACAGCAATATCTATCGCAAGAGATGCGATATCGTTTTCTTTCATGGCTTTTTCTGCTAATTCTATTGGTGCTTTTCCAGCGCGAAAGCCTTCAACTTTTACGTCTTTAGCTAGACGCTCGACGGCTTTTTTGCGGGCATCGCTGAGATCTTTTTTGTCAAGCGTGACTGTAATTTGTACCTTTGTTTCGGATAGGTTTTTAGATGTGATTTTCATGATATTATTTTAACATAAAAAACAGATTAGAGATAGAGCCTGTGAAGATTGGAATTAGAATTGAATGCTTTGATTTATGGATGAACGAAAATGATGAGAAGTTGTGCGTGGGTCTGCATTGAGTTTTATGTCTGGCGACAAGATATGGTTTGGGTCAAAGATTGACTTGATTGTTTTGAAAATTCTCTTTTCTTCATTTGTATGTTCGTGATTTGTCAGGAGTGCTTTTAGACGTCCTTCTGGCGTTCCTCCTGCAAGGTGGCCGTGATGAATATTTAAGAGGGTGTTAAAATCTCGGAGAAGTTCGATGATAAATAGGCGCCCTTCGTCGGTGGTTATATTGATTTCTGGACGAATCGAATAGATATTTGTTGCGTATGAGCCGTATATATTGAATTTGGTATTGTGCTTTTCTTCGAGAAATTTTAGATTATGAATGAAATTGCCAAGTTCTGACGAAGGGATAAATATATCATTAATGATAGGTGTATATTCTTTTTCTGAATCGGTATTTAAATAACTTAAGAGAGAATTTGTTAATTCGTGAAATTCCGTGGATTCATTGGGATTACTAACAAAGATGGCTGCGTTTTTTGGCAGCGAATTAAGGCATTCTTCGATTTTCTTTTTGCTATTACGATTTGCATTAAAAACGGCATGTACCGTGTATCCTTCGTCTGGCAGTTTCTTTGCGAAAATTGTTGGTTTTTTACCTGACTTTTCTGCTATATTGAAAATTGTTGAATCGTAAAAAGCTAGCTCAAGAGGATTAAGTGGCTTTAGAAATTGCATGCATTCCTCGGCGGATTTAAATGATCCAAAAGATAAGACAAGATGTTTTGGATATTTTGGAAGTGGTTCAACATGCAAAATTATTTCGGTGATTACACCAAGTGTGCCTTGCGCACCATAAAACATTGGGAGTATATCGAAAGTTTTTTGATCTTCTTGACATCGAAAAATTGATGGATATCCAGCGAGATTTTGCGTTTCGGAAAAATTTCCCATCAGGTCTGGATTTTCTTTAAGAAGTGTTTCTATTTCTCGATAAATCGAGCCTTCGAGATTGTCTTGGGATTTTCTTTTCGACAAGCTATTTTTATTCATTGATGAGGTTTGGATGATCGAACCATCGGAAAGGACTACTTCGGCTCTTTCGATATAGTTCATTATGCCGCCAAAATGTGCAGCATAGGAATCGGTTGGGCAGTTGGAAATTAGTCCACCAATTGTTTCGTGAGGATCGGCGTTTATGGGTAAGATTAATCCATGGGTCGAAAGTGCAGAATTTAATTGACCAAGTGTAACCCCTGATTCAACATGGACCAATCTGTCGTGAGGGTCGATTTCTTTTATCTCATTCATGCGTTCTGTTGAAATTAAAAGGCCAGAGGTTAAATCTGCGCCTGTTGTATCAAGCCCACTTCCCCAAACTCCAATAGGCAATTTAAAATTCTTTATTGCTAGTTGATTGAAAAAACTGAGTATTTTTTGTACGTCTTCAGTTTTTTCTGGAAAAGCAACGAATTTTGGAACGATTTTTAGTATTGATCGGTCTGTAGAATATGCCTCGAGGATTGATTTTTTATCAAAAACATTACCAGAAATTTGTTTGTTTAGATACACTGTAAGCTTATTCATTTGGCCCACCAATTAACATATATTTTATTATAACATAAGTTTTATATTTGAAAGTATGTTTTTATATTTTTAAATATTTCGTCGACCGTTCCAGAAGTGTCGATTGTTTTTACATTAAAATCTCTAGCAATATTTATATAAGCATTATTGACTTTTTGTTGAAAATCGTCTGACTTTGACTCAAAAGTGTCATTTTTCGAGTTATTGTCGCGCGACGTTTCGCGTTGTAATCTTATATCGTCGGCTAATGTTAGGATAACTGATTTGGATGGTTTTATGTATTGTTTTGGCATAATGCTTTTTGTAATTTTCGTGATTTTATCTCTCGATAAGCCTTGCCCATATCCTTGATAGGCCAGAGATGACCACCAATTTCGAGCTGAGATTATGACTCCATTCTCTTTTAGGATCGGTTCTGCTATTTTTTTCCATAGTTCTACTCTTGACGCGGAAAATAAAAGAAAGATTGCAAGTGGATTTAGATTGTAAGATTTATCTTTTATGATTTTTCTCAGATCTTGTGCGGATTTTATATCGCCATCCGGTTCATGAATCGTTGCGACTTTTTTCCCCTGTTTTCTGAAATACTCGGCTAACATTTCAACTTGCGTTGATTTGCCGGTTGCGTCTTGACCTTCAATAACGATATACATTATAGATTCTCCTTATATTTTTCTAGACAAGCTGGACATAATGCGCGGTATTGTATTTTTGAAGTTCCGTCATCAATCAGGATGTCTGGACCGTCGAGTACTAATTTATCATTCAAAAAGCGACAATTTCGTGTGGCTTTTCTCCCGCATTCACAGATCGTTTTGATTTCTTCAATATCATGTGCAATTTGAAGTAAACGAGTTGCACCTTCAAAACCGCCATCTTTTTGGCGAAAATTGAGACGTAGCCCATAGGCTATAACGGGAATGTCTAATTGGATTGTTACGTCCATGAGCTGATCTGCTTGATCTGGAGTAAGAAACTGAGCTTCGTCTACGAGGATACAAGTTGCTCCTGCATAGTTTTCGGCAATTTTTTGAAGCAGATCATCGTCTTTTTCGAAGCAAAAATCTGTTTCGCGTTCTGGGCCGATACGTGTTAAAAGTTTTTTGCCGTTTTTTGTGTCGGTTTTTGGTTTAATTACGCAAACTTGGTGCCCGCGTTCTTCGTAGTTGAATGCCACTTGTAGGAGTTGCATTGTTTTTCCGCATCCCATTGCTCCGTAGCGAAAATATAGTTTCGCCATATTACCTCCAGTTATTTATTTTATTGTAGCATATGAAATTTGTTTATGCTACGTTTTCTGAGAATTGGGAATTATATAGCTCGGCATAAAATCCGTTTTTCTTGAGGAGCTCATTGTGATTTCCTTGCTCGACTATTTGGCCGTCTCTCATGACTAGTATTAAATCTGCATTGCGGATTGTTGAAAGTCTATGAGCAATGACGAAACTGGTGCGATTTTTGGTGAGTTGGTCAAAGGCTGTTTGGATTAATTGTTCCGTGCGTGTATCGACGTTTGATGTTGCTTCG
>JAZUHD010000016.1:0-15267 GCA_045641545.1 Candidatus Nanosyncoccus sp. | reverse complement strand
CAGATTTCTTGGTTGATTTCTTTTCTTCGCCTGTTGGGACTGGTGTTTCTGTTTCTGATTCTTCAGTCGATTGTTCTGAGATTGGAGTGTAGGAGTAGTTTGGAGCTGGAGAGTAGGACATTAGTGGTGGTTGTTGTTCTGTTTGTTGCCCTTGTTGTCCTTGAACTTCTCCACAAGAATTGTCTTTTTCGCAGACGTCGGTGAAGTAACCTAGAACACCATCAACATTGCCAATGTGGGCGGCAGAAGCATCCAAACGGGCTATTGTGTAGTTTGGAAGTTTGGTTGCACCATAGAACATATCAGCCGAATATGTCACTGCTGGTGTTTTTGTTGCCCAGTTTGTTCCTGCTGGGACATAAATGTGTTCTAGGGAGGAGGCGCCAGAGAACATACTGTTCATATATGTTGCTGATTGACCGAAGCCAGATGGGAGAGTGAGAGAAGTGAGGGAGGAAGCGCGATAGAACATATAGCTCATATCTGTTGCACTTTGACCGAAGCCGGATGGAAAGTCGAGAGAAGTGAGGGAGGAAATTTCAAAGAACATATGGTTCATATCTGTTGCTTTTGAGCCAAATCCTTCCGGGAGAACAAGTGATTGGAGATGAGTATCGCCATAGAACATATCTATCATATTTGTTGCGTTTGATCCGAATCCGGCAGGAAGGACAAGTGATTGCAGACCAGTAATATTAAACATGCCTTCCATATTGGTTGCTTTTGAACCAAATCCTTCTGGGAATGTGAGAGATTGAAGTGAGTCGGTTCCGTTAAACATGCCTTGCATATTGGTTGCTTTTGAACCAAATCCTTCTGGGAATGTGAGAGATTGAAGTGAGTCTGCGTTAGAAAACATGTATTCCATATCTATTACTGCTTGACCGAAGTTTGTTGGAAGGTTAAGGGAGGTAAGAGAGGAGGTGTGTTCAAACATAAATCTTGTGTCTGTTGCACTTTGACCGAAGCCGGCTGGGAGAGCTAATGAGTTGAGGGAAACTCCATAAAATAAACCTTGCATATTTGTAGTTGCTGATGTGTTTAGATTTTCCAGATTATTGATTGTGGTTAGATTAGTCATATATGCAAACCAACATTCGATACTTTCTGGCTTAAAATCCGTAAAGCTTGGCGCAAAATATACTGTTGAAATTGTTGTTGTACCCATAAAATTGTCGACGACCCATTTTGGTACAACTGTAGCTAATTCTTCGATTGTTGCTGTTGATATGTCGATTGATACATCTGATGGAACTGAATAAACTTCCGAAATTTGAGTTGTTTCTAGGTTATCCGTAAATGAATCTCCTACGGAATAGCTGTTTGAGTCATAGACGAATGTAAGATTATTATTTGTACCAAGAATGGCTTTTGCGGTGCAGTTTTCTGTACAGTGATATCGATATGTGAAGTAGCCCATGATACCATCTACATTGCCGATATGGGCGGCAGAAATGTCAGTGCGAGAATTGTTATAGTTTGGAAGTTTGGATGCGCCATAGAACATGCTAGTCGAATATGTCACTGCTGGAGTTTTAGTTGCCCAGTTTGTTCCTGCCGGAACGTAAATGTGTTCTAGGGAGGAAGCGTTATAGAACATTGAGCTCATATTTGTTGCGCTTTGGCCGAAGCCGGATGGGAAGTCGAGAGAAGTGAGGGAGGAAGCGTTATCGAACATATAGCTCATATTTGTTGCCTGGGAGCCGAAACCTTCTGGGAGAGTGAGAGAAGTGAGGGGGGAAACGTTATAGAACATATGGCTCATACCTGTTGCGCTTTGGCCGAAGCCGGATGGGAGAGTGAGAGAAGTGAGGGAGGAAGCGTTATCGAACATATAGCTCATATCCGTTGCCTGGGAGCCGAAACCTTCTGGGAGAGTGAGAGAAGTGAGGGAGGAAGCGTAATAGAACATATAGCTCATATCTGTTGCCTGGGAGCCGAAACCTTCTGGGAGAGTGAGAGAAGTGAGGGAAGCGCCAGAGAACATCCAGCTCATATTTGTTGCGCTTTGGCCGAAGCCGGATGGGAGAGTGAGAGAAGTGAGGGAGGAACGATAAAACATTGAAGCCATATCTTCGACATTACTAGTATCCCACCTAGAAAGATCTAGCTCGACTGGGCCACCATCGACTCCTCGAATTTCTTCAAACATTCCCTCCATATTTACAACATTGGAAACGTCCCATTTTTCTATAAGTTTAACGTTATCAGTAGTTAGTTTTGTACGAACAAACATATTTCTCATACTTTTAACATTTTTGGTTGGGTTATTTTTACTATCGTCCACCCCCCAGTCCAGTAATATCCCAGACTGATGGTTAAAAAACATCGTGTCCATATCTTCAACATTGCTAGTATCCCAACCCCGAAGGTCATACTGAACTGGCACATTCCAGCCATCGTTTAAAAACATATATCGCATCGAAACAACATTACTAACATCCCAATTTGTTAGATCAAGCACGCCATTATACATTAAACCACCAGTTCTACCAGCGTCGTCGAATGTTGCCGTCATGTCAGTAACAGCACTAGTGTTGAGCAAATCTATGTTGTAAATATTCTCGATCTTGTACTGGTCTTCAAACCACGATCTCAGACTCGTGGGCCTGAAGCCTTCAATTTCGTACACTGGGTCAAAGTTTACAGTTTTAATTCCTGAATTGTTTTTCCATCTAATGTTATTACCGTCGCTATTTTCCGGAACTTCGTAAGCGGCAACGATTGTGCTAGTTCTGGGCTCTTCTTCGGATAGGTAATACGTAAATACGTCTCCGGCTCGATATTGTTCCACCGGTCCGTTATCATAAATGAAGTCTAGGTTACCATCGGCGGTATAAATAGCTTTCGCTATTCTGGTATTACTCCAAACAGCATTAAATGTAGCTTTTCTTGATGCTATTTTTATTGCGTCACCTGATTTGTATATATCCTCAGTATGAGTACCATCTAACCGCCAGCCAATAAATTCATATCCGTCTCTTTTTGGAATATTATCAGGAACCGTAAACGTCGCAAGGCGACTATCTGGGTCGGCCTCGACGGTTTGCGCGATCGGCATATCTTCCACAACATCATCGTCGGCATTAGCATTAAAATCAATAGATAAACTATTGTAGCCAGCTATACAGCGAGCGGACATACCGGCATATTCGTAATCAATTGAGAACCCGTAAGGGACATCATAATTATCAAAGCCGGTCCATAAGTATTCGTCATAGCCATGTTCTTTATAGTTTTGATCATAAAAAACATAGAAGATTGTCGGGAACGACAGGTGTCTTGTAATAAACATGCCGTATTCGGTACCGTCATCATAATGATTTTCGTCTTCGGACCAGTTATAAATGCCAGAATATTCTTCAGGGTCTAAATCTGTTATGGCTGGAATTTTATCTTGTGCATAGAATTTTAATAATTGTTCGTAATTTGTAGTATTTGCAAGATGCCATCCGGCAGGACAAATTGAACTACGCGTAAATTCTGCTTCATCTAAAACACTGTCAACTTCTCCTGCAGTAGCTGCAGCAATCTCGTATAAGTTTCCTTTCTTTTGATTGCCACTATCAAATGAACTGCCGCGCGATTCACGATCGTACCAATCTATTGTTGGGTCGGTAGAGGTGTCATATAGTGGGGTCCAGTTTTCTGCAATGTCAGTATCTTCTGGAGTTAAGGTGGTTTCTGTAGAAAGGTCGAGATCGAGGTTGCTAGTCATCCAACAGTTGCCATCGGCATATTTACGTACGCCATAATGCTTCTCATCACGAGAATCAATGAAGTCATAATCGATCCCAGGTTCGAGTTCTGCGCAGATTTCTGGAGTCATGTCTTGAAGTTTGAGATCTTGTCTCTCAATTGCAGCAAAGTCGATATTGATCGAATAATTCCCTCCTAATCCACTATTAGAACGAACTCCATACCAAATATCAATTGTGCGGGATTCAGTAGCAGAATCATAGGAGGCAAGAATAGCGCGGTCTTCCATGGTTTTGACTGGATAGAATGTAGTATTGCCAAGAGATGGATCGGTTAGAGAATAACCAAAGGAATTATCAGCTAGATTTCCTTCTTCGGAAATTGTATTGATATAGATGTCTTGGTTTGCATTATTGACTAAGCGATTATCTCTTGCAGAAAGATAGAGTTTATATCCCCAATCCGATGCAGGAACAGTAATAATATCGTGTACATAAGCAATTTCATCGGTACCAAGGATTTCTGCATTGATGGTAACTTCTGCTGATGCATTAACCTCTTTTTCTTCTTCATGTTCATAAGCTTCAACGGCCGTAATGATGCCTGCACCTAAGGAAAGAATGGCAAGAGCAAGTGAAGCTATACGGAATTTGTTAAAGACTGGAGCTTTTTTGAGATTATAATGATTTTTACGATTTTTGTTGATTTTGTTGATTAGCTTTGGGAGAACAAAAGCTAAAATGAGAAGAAGACAAAAACCGCCAAAGAAGATTGCACTAATTTGGCTTTGATTAACTACGGTATGATTGTCGTCTGTTTGAGACGTGAAGTAACCAGTGTTTGGTACATCTTGTTGTGGTTCTGGAGTTGGAGTCGGGGTAGGGGTTGGATCTACTGGATCAACTGGATCGACTGGATCAACTGGATCGACTGGATCGACTGGTCGATATTGTTCACATCTTGGGTCTTCAAGATGATCTTGACACCATTCTTCCGAACCTTCTTCGGGTTCGACTGGTGGGATATATCTCTCGGAGAGATTTACCTCTAGTTTTGTTGTTGTTGACATTTTGTTATTTATTCTCCCAATCTTAACAAAAGCTATAATAACCAAATACAAAAGACATCTAGCAATGATTAAGATTACTTAATTATTTTGTTAGATTTTTATTTTAGCCAAAATGACCCAATTACAATACACATTTATTATAACATAAGTATTTTAGCTATGTCAACAAAATAATGTTGTAATTTTTACAACATTATAGTTTACAGAGAGATTCGTGATATAATTATATTAGTCGCGGGTATCGTATAGCGGCTATTATGTATCCTTCCCAAGGATAAGATCAGGGTCCGACTCCCTGTACCCGCACCAATCTAAGCCCTGATGGGCTATTTTTATTCTTCTGATTCCCCAATCTTGATATATTCGGTGATTTTTCCAGAGTCTTTTGTCTCCGAAAAACGTTTTTCGAATTCGGTAAATGGCACCTTGATTGAAATATAGTTCACTTTTGTTTCTGTTTTGGACAATAACTTTACGAAATAATATCCGTCACCATTATTAGACACAAATCTTCCACTCTGTTCTCCTTCTTTCATGGAGGCAGCAATGTTGGCACGACCACCGTCGATATTTTTATTGTCGACAAGTCCGCCAGTTTCCTCGATGACGACGGATCCGCCAAGTGATTCGCCGACTGCCTTGTAGTCTCCTCCGTTCTGCTTCAAGAGAGATTCAACCTTTTCGGCAACTTTGACGGCGTTTTCATCAATGTTTTCTTCAACTTTCTCTTTCATAAGAGACAGATAGATTTGACGAAGATATTCGTCTTTTGAGAGTCCAAAATTATCGGAGATAACCTTCAGAAATGCCGCTTCGCTACGATCCGTACCACCTACTTTGCGGTAATCGTCAAATTTAGTATTCATTTCTTCTTGGGAAACTTCGATTCCGAGTTCTTTACCGAGTTTGATGGCATATGTATATTTTTCAGCATTATTGAGAGATTCAACCTTATACCTATCACGGACATATTCTGCATCATCGTCGCTTCCAAGTTTACCAGATTGTTGTTCAACTGCTTTCATACTGCTTCTAAAAAGCATCAAATAATCTGAAAAACGAACTTTCTCACCGTCAACATCGGCAACATAGATGGGGAGAACTCTCGAAACGCGATATGTAATATCCCCAGTATCTTGGATCTTGTAGAAATCTGCCCAGGTGAAGATTGTTAGAGAAACTGCCGCAACGGTTGCAATGGCAATCGTAATGATTACAATTTTATGTTTTTCATATTGGATTGGATATTTGAATTTGCGGCCTTGCGCGAGAACTTCGGCTCGGCGTTGTTCAACTTTTTCTTTCTCGGTTCTTGGTTGTTCTTCAGTTTTTTTCTTGAATCCAAGTTTTTTCTTCATACCTAAATTATAACATCATTCACCTCATTGTGCTATAATTAAGGAACTGGCCCGGTGGCTCAATGGATAGAGCAATTCCGTCCTAAGGAAGAGGTTGTGCGTTCGACTCGCACCCGGGTCACCACTGATAGAAAAAGCCCACCGAAAGGTGGTTTTTTTATACATCAAAAATCCCCTTCTGAGAAGGGGATGTTCTGTGTGTTTTTATTTGCGATGGGATTTTTTGACTGCCCAAATTGTTGTGCTTGCAATTGCTGCGAAGATAAGGGAGAATATGCCAAATCCGTTCGTTACAAAACTCTTGATGTTTGACATAAGTCCAGTGTCAGGAACATCAGCTGGTTCAAGAATTGTGAATGTTGTCGAAACAATTACTTCACCATCATAATAGACATCCATCGTGTGTTTTCCAACCGCTAGAGTGTCAAGGAAGCTCTTATTCAAGGTGATTACGGTACTTCCGTTGGAAGAAACATAGTCAATTCCCTCTTCGATTTCTTTTCCGTCAACCTTTACAATGTGTTCGAAGAATTTCAGTTCAACATCAATATGGAAGACTGATTCGTTATCTTGACCGATTGTATATTCCTGGTTCTTGGTCCATTCAAAGCTAATTTCGTATGGAATTGCCTCGAATTTTGGTCTGTATGTAGCTTCGCCAGTGACTGGTTCTAAGCCATCATTCCAGGAGACGAACTTATATTTGAAGCTTGGTGTAGTTTCTTTGGTTGGAATTTCACCTTCGTAAACTGGAGTTTCTCCATATTTAACATTGGATTTTTGAAGAATATTACCAAATTCGTCTTCGAAAGTGATTTCGTATTCATTAGTAATTTCTTCATATTCAGCAACGTATTCCTCGTTTCCTTCTACGACCTTTACTTCTGGATTCCAGCCTTTAAACACGTAGGTATATTGAACGTTCCCTTCGCGAGTTGGATCTTCTGGAACAGTTATTGGATCGCCGTAGTGATAATCGTATTTCTCGGAGATTATTTCACCGTTGTAATCTTTGAAAATAATGGAGTAATCAATATAGGTCGCGTCATAGGTTGCTACATAAATCTGTTCACATTGTTCAATAGCGTCGTCCATACAGTAAATCGGAGTAATGGCAGGTGTCCATTCTTTGAAAGCGTACGTAAATTTCTTGTCTGCTGGTTTTTCTGGAGTTGCTCCTTCATAGACTGGAGTTGCATCAAATTCTACATCAGTATTTTGAAGGACTGTTCCATCATAGTTCTTAAAGACGACTGCATATTTGTTGATGGTTGAATCATATTGAGCGACATATTCTTGTGGACATTGATCAGTTTGATCATCTGCGCAACTAACTGCAGAAATTTCTGGAGCCCATCCGGAGAAAGTGTAAGTGAACTTAGCGGTTGCTGGTTTTTCTGGAGTTGCTCCTTCATAGACTGGAGTTGCATCAAATTCTACATCAGTATTTTGAAGGACTGTTCCATCATAGTTCTTAAAGACGACTGCATATTTGTTGATGGTTGAATCATAGGTCGCGGTGTAAACTGCGTTTTCTTTAACATTTTCTATCTCAGGATTCCATCCAGCGAATTCGTAGGTATATTTGGCAGTACTTTCGCGAGTCGGATCTTCTGGAACGGTTATTGGATCGCCGTAGTGATAATCGTATTTCTCGGAGATAACTTCATCATTGTAATCGAGGAATTTGACAGTGTAGTTGTAGATTGCATAGAACTCGATTACGTAATTTTCGTTGTCAAAATCGCTGACTAGCTTTCTATCGATGGAGCCTTTTTTAATAATATCATCTCCACCTTCGTTATATTTTGATGTTGCCCAACCTGCGAATGATGTGGCATTATGTTTTGTTGGATCAATTGTTTGTTCTACGCGCAAGAAGTTGATTTCATTATCGTATTTGTAGTTACTACTGGATGTTAGATATTCTCCGTTTTCATCATAGAAGCTAATCGTATAATTAATAGCTTCCGCTTTATATGTCGCTTTATAAGTTGCCTCTCCCGTGACGGATACAATGTTTTTATCCCAACCATTAAACGTATAGTTATAATAATTATCGCTTGCTTTTGTCGGTGTTTCTCCAGAATAGACTGGAGTTTGACCATATTCTATCTCCGAGCTTTGCAACTCAGAGCCGTCTTCGTCGACAAATTTAATCGTATATGACCGTAGAGTTTTTGAAAATACAGCATAATAGTATCTTCCATCTTTGTCATCAGCAGTCAAAGCTGTAAATTCTGGATTGTCGACGGTTTCCGAATTTTGAGTTCTTGACCATCCGGCAAATTCGTAAACATATTGTGCGTCAGATTCTTTTGAAGGAATTGGTCCATTATATGATGGAGTTTGTCCATAATGATAGTTTTTCGAAATAATATAGGTATCGTCTTTATAGAAGTAAACTGGATAGTTTATGAAATATTTTATGTAGTGTGCGGTATAGGATATTTCACCCCTATCAACCATTGGTAGGACATTATTTATATAGCACGTCTCTTCTCCGGTCGCGCACCATCCTAATGGAATATATTCATATGCTTCATCTTCTTTTTGGCCTACGTATTCAAATGGTGCATTTTCACCATAGGCAATTTTCTTTTTATGTTCTATTCCATTCTCATCAGTATATATTTCATCTTCTGGTTCAACATCATATGCATAGAGAAGTGCTCCGTTGTCGTCGTAATAATATACCGAGTAGTATCTTCGGTGACCTTCATAGTTTGCAACATAGGTTCGCTTGCACTGATTTTCAAAATCAGAGGTCGCAGCACAAACTAATTCTTCAATGTCTGTTCCTTCGTCCTTAAGTGTCCATTTAGTAAATTCATAGTCGTATTCAGCATCAGATTCGCGAGTTGGCTTAACTGTTCCATCTTTATAGACTGGCAATGTTCCCCATTTAGTCATCGATGTACCTAGGACTTGTTTTCCGTCATAATCTAAAAAAGTAACCTCGTATTCCTGTAGTGTTGGGGTAAATATTGGTTTGATATCCATATTACCAGTGACAACTGTTTCGTTAGTAAGATCTTCCCATGCATTTTCCGTATCTCTTAATCTCCACTGCCATTTTTCAAAAGCATATGTGTTTTGCACATCAGAATCTTTAGTCGGAATAACACTTGTTGGTTCAACTTTTTCTCCATAAACAATTGTTTTTTGCTCAATCGTGCTATTATCGCCATTGAAGAATGTTATGGTGTATGGACGCGCTTCGGAGTCATAGATTGCAATGTATTCCGATGCAGGTTCTGCTGTAGTGCTTGTGACGAGTGGCGAAACGACATTCTTGTCGCCCGTAACATTCCAGCCTTTGAATGTATAAACTTTATCAACCGTTGGCGCAAGCGTCGGATCGGTTGTTACGCATGATTCCCATTCAGCTCCATAAACTACATTCTCTTTCGTACAAATCGGGTCTCCAGCTTTGTTGCCCGTATAATCTGAATTATAGAAGACTATTGAGTAGGTTCTTGTTGATTCGGTAAAAACCGCCTTCAAAGTTATATTTTCCGTAACAGTCTGCATTGATTTGCCGGTTGCAGAATTAAATTTGAATTCTTCTCCACTGTCAGCATCGTTCCATTTTGAGAATGTAAATACTTTATCCTTGGTTGAGGTTTTTGTCGGATTTACTGGTTTTTCGGCGTAACCGCCAGGAGCGACATATTGTCTAGTATATTCTTCGCCTTTATCGTTTATAAATTTGACAAGAATCTTTGCGTTAAGGTTATTTCGAACCGCTTTAAGTGCAGTTGTTAAATCATCAATGGCCGCCTGAGATGCTGGCGCATTGTCATTTGCAGCCATATTCTCTATAAGTGTCTCAGTGTAAGCTATTTCGTCTTTGAGGATATTCCTGGATTCTGCACTATAAATACTACAGTCGGAGTCATCGTACGGATCTGGAATATCGGCAGTACACCCGTCAATTCTACCAGTAGTGCCGTCTAAAATCTTCTTCCCTTCAGCTATTTCGCTTTGAAGGGCAGCTAAATCAAGATTCCAATAAGTATAGGTTGTGGATAGATTTTTCGTGATGCCAGAACCTGGTTCATTAGCTACCGCTAAGGTGTGCTTGCTAGAGATATCTAAATAATCTTGGTTGAATGGGGGATTATAACTGTCACCATTTCCATAGACGCGATATTCGGTTCCTTTTTTTGCAATTGTTTCTGAGCTATAATCTCCAGACTTTGCAATATGGTTAATTTCGATAACATTCTTTGCAGTATATAAATTCGACGTTAGCCCACTAATGCTGTCTGTTAATACTGTGTTTTTGTTTGATAGTGACGCTGTTGTTTTTTTGATATTCGCAACTTCTGTCTTGGCATTCTTAAGCGCCTCGTTATATGCATCAACGTAGTCACCTGAAATATAATCGTTGGCTGGAATTTTAGCCTTTGAATTTGTAACAATTCCATTTGTCCCGACTAGGTCATTTGTTGTAAATGTATGTAGGTGTAAAATGATCGTAATATAGCCATTTGATGGACCAGCAATATCAATCCAGTCATTTGAATCGGTACCGCTAATTGGTAATTCGATTTTTATTGTTTCATTTTCTCCGGCTGGAACATTTCCAGAAAGGGTGATCTCTGCATCGGTTATACACCCAGACGTATTACCAGTATCAAATCCTTTTTTGCATATTCCATAGAAGGTCTTATCGCCACCACCTACTAATTGATGTTTTGCGGTAAATTTGTTATTTACCGTATTTGTCGCAGTAATGCCGTCAACCGTCACGGTCTCCTTATTTCCCGTGTTTACCGACTCGTTATGAGTAATCTTCATGTCGTCATATATTTCATGAAATTGAGTGTAGCGCGCATTGTTGGAAGTGGTCTTATTGCTTACGATTTTCCAGCTTAATCCTAGTGCTTCAAATGTTGGATATTTTGATCTGTCAAAATACAAATTTGTTTCATAGGTAATTTCTCCAGCATATCTTTCCCCTACAGTGCTTTGGTGATATGAATATTCTGTATTCTTGCCAACATTATAAATATCGGATTCAATATGAAAATCATTTGACGTCTTCTTATCTTCAAAGTTCTCAATCACTTCGGTCAGGTTAAAATCGATATTAACATAATTACCGCTCCCTCTAGTCACGTCTAGGCGAGTATTTTCACCTTCTTCGGCCGCAGTTTTATCTGCTTTTCTCCAGACTAACGGGATATAAGTTTTTTGAGTAAATTCCTGGAGATTTTCTGTACTGTCACCTGAATATATATTCTCGATTTGGTATTTTACCGTTACTGTAGCTATTTCAATATTATTATCATCATACGTATATGCCGAATAAGATAGTTCTACTGGCATGCTATTGTTTAATTGAATTATATGGTCAATTTGAGCATCCCAATAAGTCAGGCTCATTTGAACATTATCGCTAGTGGAGAATTGCACCGATTTGATAATAACATTTTTGGAGGAGTTGTTTTTAATATTTAATTTTGTCCCAGATAGAAGGGCGGAGCCACTCTGACTAACTGGAAGATATTCGATGTCACTTCCAGTGCTATTAAGCAGCGAAAATCCTAAGGAGTTATAAGCTAGATCGTTGGCCGTGTCTGCATTCATATCTTCAACTAAGGACGGGTTTGTTTCATCGTCAAGCAGATTACCGATCGAATCGAGTTTGCTTTCGTAACTTGTCTGTGCATTACTCAAACCTTCAGAAATTTCACGGCGAATTTCGCCAGAATTACCACCGCGAAGAGTGGTGCTGGCAATTATCCCAACGTTTACAAGAATTGATACCGCGACGATTGAAAAAATCGCATTCCTTAATTTATGTTGTCGTTTATGACAAACCCTCATTTTGTAACCTCCTAATTACCCGATTTGCGGGATTTTTGATGTATTTTTGACCTAATACAGGACTATTATACTATTTATGTTTATAATTGCAATAATTTTTATGATTAAAAAATAACAGAGGCAGAAATGAGAATTTTTAAATTTTTGGTCATTTTTCAAAAATTAGCACTCTTGATGTTTCAGTGCTAATTTTGTATAATATAGGTATGAATTTGAGCGAACGTCAGAAAGATATTTTGTTTGCAATCATCGAAGAATATGCCGAAATGGCGTCTCCAGTCGGGAGTGTCACGCTGGCAAAACTTTTTGATGTTTCTTCTGCAACGATTCGCGCGGAAATGTCAAAACTCGAAGATATGGGTCTGATTGCTCAGCCACATACTTCCGCCGGACGAATTCCCACTGATGCCGGATATCGTCTTTATGTGAATTCTTTAACCGAGGAAAGCGATAGAGAAATTGATGAACAAAATTTCAATCTTCTTCCAGAAAGAGGATTTCACGCTCTCGAAGTTCGCGTTTCTTCGCAATCGCGAGCTGACGCAACAATTCGCGCAGCGGTTGATTCCCTGGTTGAGCTCACAGGAAATCTTGGGCTTGCAACGATCGGTGACCAACTTTATCTCGCTGGAATTTCCAGACTTTTTATGCAACCAGAATTTTCTGACAATTCGAGAGTCCGCGCGGTTGCTAAATTATTAGACGATTTGCAGCCTTGGCTCAGAGAAGCAGCGCCTGGCGAACCATTAAATATCTTTATTGGTCAGGAAAATCCAATTGGAAAGTCTAGCGGAGTTTCATTGATCATTTCCAAATTCCGTTCACCCTTTTCTGATAATAGTTACATCGGAGTGCTTGGGCCAACTAGGCAAAATTATTCTAGAGTCATGTCACTCGTCCGAAGAGCCGGAATTATGCTTGAAAACACAATAAAATAAGGAGGAAAATGAAAATCAAGAAAGAAGATAATGCTGAACAGACTGTCGAGCAACCTGTGGAAAACTCTGTGGAAAACACAGCACCTGAAACAAATCCTCTCGAAGAGAAAGTCACAGAACTAACTCAAGATTTGCAGAGGACAAGAGCGGATTTTGAAAATTTTCGGAAGCAAGTTGAGGCTCAAAAAAACCAAGCTAAACAAATCGAAAAGCTTGCGACAATTCTCCGTTTTTTGCCACTTCTCGACGATATCGATCGTGCTGTTGAGATATATCCTGAACAACTTTCGCCGCTCGTAAAATCGATTGATAAACTAAAGAAAGAATTAATGCTCGAAAAAATTGATTCCGAGCCAGAAACCGAATTTAATCCTGATTTACATGATGCAGTGATGGTTGAAGAATCAGACGGCGAAAAGGAAGTTATCGCTGAAACCTTGCGTCCTGGTTATTATTATAGTGGCGAAGTTGTTCGCCCGGCGATGGTAAAGGTTAAACGAATTTAATCATTCAAAAAGAAAGGCCTGTCTCCCAGGTCTTTCTTTATTATAGCACAAGCGTCTTGAAAAGTCAAGATTTCTTTTTCTTCAAGCACAGTTTAATGAGGGCGACAAGTGCAATAAGTCCCCAAATGATTTGGAGTGCAAAAGAAAACCAAGCTCCTGACGGAATGAGTCCAATCACCATCAAAACTGACGCAACGAGATTCAGTGTTTGATAGAGTTTTCCCATTTTAATCTTTTTTGCCGAAAGTAAAAGATAGGCAGCAAGAATCATTGCCATTCCAATCCAACCACAAATTTGATAAAACATATTTTCCTCCTTTTTTAATTTCTCTTTAACATCACCGTGAATGCTTCTGATGGAATGTCGATTTTGCCAAAGCGCTTCATGCGAGCTTTGCCACGTTTTTGCTTTTCGAGAAGTTTAGCCTTCCTGTCGCGATCACCGGTGTGAATCTTTACTGTGACATCTTTGCGATAGGCGCCGATGGTTTCGCGCGCTAGAATGCGGGCGCCAATGGCGGCTTGGAGAGCAACTTCGAAATTTTGACGCGGAATGACTTCTTTCAATTTTTTTGTCACTTCCCTACCAATTGCGTCCGCCTCAGAACGGTGACACATGACGGCGAGAGCGTCGATTTTTTCGCCAGCGACGAGAAAATCAACACGAACGAGATCTTCGGCGCGATAGTCGGAAAGTTCATAGTTGAAACTAGCATAGCCGGAAGTGGCGGATTTTAGTTGGTCATAGAAATCGGTCAGAAGATTTGCCATCGGAGCTTCAAAATCGATGATGGCACGATCTTCGATGTAGCTGATGTTTTTCTGAATGCCACGTTTTTCTACGATGAGATTCAGGACGTTACCGATCATGTGTTTTGGTAAAATGATTTCGCCTTTTACCCAAGGTTCGCGAATTTCCGCAACGAGAGATTGGTCAGGAAGATTGGCGGCGGATTTGATTTCTAGTTCTTCGCCATTATTGAGAGTAACTTCATAATTTGTGGATGGATTTGTGATGACTAGGTTGAGATTAAACTCGCGCTCTAACCGTTCACGAATGATGTCCATATGAAGCAAACCGAGAAAGCCAATGCGGAGACCAAAACCAAGGACTGGGGAATTTTCTGGTTCAAATTGGAGAGCAGAGTCGGAAAGGGCGAGTTTTTCCAATGCTTCTTTCAGGTCTTTATATTGGTCGTTTGAAACTGGGAAGAAACCAGCATAAACAAATGGCATGACGTTTTTGTAGCCTGGAAGAGGGGTTTCGGCTTTGGATTTTTGAAGCGTCACAGTGTCACCGACTTTTGCTTCGCGAGTGGTTTTCAGGTTTGTGACAATATAGCCGATTTCGCCTTCGTGGAGTTCGGACTTTGGAGACATTTTTGGAGTCAAGACGCCGACTTCAAGAGCGATACCGTTGGTTTTTGTGGCCATCATATAAATCAGATCGTTTTTCTCGATTTTTCCCTCGAAAATTCGAACGTAGAGGACGACACCACGATAATCATCAAAGTAGGAATCAAAGATTAGAGCTCGAGTTTGCATTGTTTGACCTGTCAATTTATGTTTGTTTTATTATAACATGAAACGTTGGTTCCGTAAAAGATTATGGGAGAGTTTTGCCGATGTAGGTGATTATCATTCCTCCATTTTTGTCTTTATTAACGTAGGGAGATGGGTTACCATCTACTCCATGGAGCATATTAGTTATTGACCCTGGAAGGCCAGTAAACGTAATCGAATTTGAAATGAACGATGATCCACCACCGCCGCCGGTTGTTGGTCGATGAGCATTAAAAAGTCCGTCTGAAGAGCTGTACCCACCCCCGCCGCCACGATAACCACCGCCGCCACCACCG
>JAZUHD010000015.1:0-22216 GCA_045641545.1 Candidatus Nanosyncoccus sp. | reverse complement strand
TCGAACCAGCGACCTGCTCGTTACGAATGAGCTGCTCTGCCAACTGAGCTACATCGGCAACATTGCTTATTATAGCATATAAACGGAATTGTGTTATAATTAAATAGATGGGTGATTTTAAAAAAAATCTATTAATCATCTTAAAAGAACAACGTAGCCTGTTTATTTTATTTGCTTTGAATGCAATTTTGGGCTTTGTTTTGCTTGTGATTTCTGCTTTTTCCGTAAGATCGGATATTATTGCGGTCAAGATTGGATATGGCGATATCGGAGGTTATAGGGATGGTACATGGACTGATATGCTTGTTTTTCCATTAATGGCGGTTCTTTTAGGTATCATTCATACCGTAATTAGTGTGAGTATTTTCAAGAAACATGGCGATGGAATTGCTAAGGTTTTTTCTTTTTTGAGCTTATTGCTATTATTGGGACTATATGTTGTATTCTTTAAACTTATAAATGAAGGCTAGTATGGGGAAGATTATTGAGATTCCATTTGGAAAGAGAAAGCCTCTATATCGTTTTTTTGAGATATTGCCTGGAGCGCTAAGTTTTGGAATGGTGATTTTGCTTTTTGTGTTGTCTGCGATTAGCCCGATTCTGGGTACAGTTTATTTGTTAATTTTAATATCGGTTACCTTGATTAAAGCAATTGGGACCGCTTTCAGGACGATACAAGGTCATAAGACTCTCGAGGCTTCGATGCGCGTAAATTGGCACGAAAGATATGAGGATCTTAAGCATCCGCATGAGGCTTACGAAAGGTTACGAAATGAAAAAAGCTCTGGGTATCATTTCATTGATCATGTTGAGAATGTTAGAAAATTGTCAGCAGCTATTAAGAACGAATATCCTGATCCGGATGATATTTATCATGCTGTTATTATGACGGTTTATAATGAAGGGCTAGAAACGTTACGTCCGACTGTTGATGCATTGGTAAGAACGTCGTTTCCGAATAAGAAAATTATTTTTGTTGTAGCCTATGAAGAGCGTGGCGGTATAGAGACTGAGAATAATATTAAAACTTTAAAAAGAGAATATGATGATGTTTTTTATGATTTTGTTTTGAGTAAACATCCAAAGGATATGCCCAATGAAATTGTTGGAAAAGGCCCAAATCTGACATATGCTGGCAATATCTTGTCGGAATTTGTCCGAAAAAATCATTTACCAATTGGAAATATTATCGTTACGTCTCTCGATGCTGATAATAGGATGCATGAAAAATACCTTGACGCCGTTGCGTATGAATTTGTTGTTCATAAGGAACGTCAGAATTTATCTTATCAACCGATTTCGATTTTTACGAATAACGTTTGGGACGCTCCTGCGCCGTCACGTGTTGTGGCTGTTTCTAATTCATTTTTTAATGTTACGACAACAATGAAAACCCACGCATTGAGAAATTTTGCTTCTCATTCGCAGCCACTTTTAGCTTTGGAGCAGATGAAATACTGGAGTAAGAGGACGATTGTTGAAGATGGACATCAGTATTGGCGTAGCCTGTTTTTCTTTAATGGGAATTATGATGTCTTGCCAATTAGAATTCCAATTTATCAAGATGCTGTGATTTCTGAAACATTTTTTGAAACGCTTACTGCTCAATTTGTGCAGCTTAGAAGATGGGATTATGGAGCAAGTGATGTAGCATATGTGGGTTCTGAATTGTTTTCGAAGAATCGAAGGATTTCTTTTTGGCTTTTATTGCCAAAGTTTGTGAGACTCCTTGATGGACATGTGACATGTGCTTATATGGCTCCGGTTGTTGCTTTTGGCGGTTGGATACCAATGATTATGAATTTATATTCTCGTGAGATGACAGCTTTTAATTTGCCGAATATTGTAAGTATTGTTCAGACGATTGCCCTGATTGGTGTTCTGGTGACTATTTGGACGTCTTTTAAGCTTTTACCGAAACGGCCGAAGAAGTATAAAAAATCGCGAACCTTCGGGATGATTTCGCAATGGTTGTTGATGCCAATAGTCGCTCTATTTTATACCAGTTTTGCTGCGTTTTATTCACAGACTCGACTGATGCTTGGAAAATATATGGAGAAATTTGATGTTACGAAGAAGGTGGTTAAAAAGTGAAAATTGTTCGATACAAACATGATTTGGGGTTTTCTTATGCTTTCGGTATTACATTGGCGATTGAATTGTTTAAGACTAGGCCGGAAACAGTTAGAAGAGTATTTATAAAGGATAACGCGAAAGATTCTGAGTTTTTGGAATCTATTATTGAAATGTGTAATAAACTTAATAAGGAGATAGTGCGAAACGATAAGGCCTTTAATATTTTATCCCCGAAAGAGAATTGCTTTGTAATTACGGAGTTTAGCAAGTTTTTTGATAATATTAGCCGCAGGTCATCAAATCTTGTTTTAGTGAATCCTTCTGATGCTGGAAATATTGGAACGATAGTTAGAACTGCTGTTGGTCTCGACTTTAACAATATAGCTGTCATTAGACCAGCTGTCGATGTGTTTGATCCAAAGGCGGTTCGGGCCTCTATGGGTGCCATTTTTCATGCCAATATAGAGTATTTTGATGACATAAAGGAGTATTTGGAGGAGTTTCCAGATCACAATCGTTATGCGTTTATGTTGAAAGGAAGGAATGATTTTGGAGGTTTGAAAATCGAGAAGCCATTTTCTTTGATATTTGGCAATGAATCTTCTGGTTTACCTGACGAATATTTGGATTTTTGCATCGGAACAAAGATTGAACAAAGTGGCAACATTGATAGCTTTAGTTTACCTATGGCGGCAGGGATTGCTATGTATGAGGCGAAAAATAAAAAATAGCCCTTATGGGCTTTGATGGTGGGGATATGTGGACTTGAACCACAGACCTCGTCATTATCAGTGACGCGCTCTAACCAGCTGAGCTATATCCCCAGATGAGATTATTTTACCGCATTGCTTTGAGAAAATCAAGAGGCGGATTATTTGGTGGGTCGCGAGGGGCTCGAACCCCCGACCTTCTCGGTGTAAACGAGACGCTCTAGCCAACTGAGCTAGCGACCCATATCTTTATTTTATCACAAAATGTGATAAAATAATAGGATAAAGAAAGGATAAAGTATGAAAAAACAAGAAGAACTAGAAAAAATGCGTCATACCTTGAGCCACATACTTGCGGCTGCGGTTAGGGAGCTTTATCCAACAACAACATTTGGCGTTGGTCCTGCAATCGAAAACGGATTTTATTATGATATTGATTTTGGCGAAACGAAGGTTTCTGATTCGGATCTTGCGAAAATTGAGAAGAAAATGCGGGGAATTATTGCTCAAAAATGCGACTTGGTTCGGAGGGAGGCTTCGAGAGATGAGGCACTTGAGTGGGCGAAGAAAAACGAACAAAAGTATAAAGTCGAACTTATTGAGGATCTTCCGGTAGGTGAAATTATTTCTTTTTACGATATTAAGAAAGATGAAAAAGTTTTATTCGAAGACCTTTGTCGAGGTCCTCACGTTCAAAATACTTCTGAAGTTGGTGCATTTAAATTGATTCGTGTTGCAGGGGCATACTGGCGGGGAGATGAAAAACGGGAAATGCTGACCCGAATTTATGGGGTTGCGTTTGAAACTCAAGAAGAGCTTGATGAATATCTTAAAAAGCAAGAGGAAGCGAAGGCTCGCGATCATCGTAAACTCGGAAAAGAACTTGATTTGTTCTGTTTTTCTGATTTGGTTGGCGCGGGACTACCATTATTTACTCCAAGAGGAACAATCCTACGTGATTTACTTAATGATTTTACTCAAGGGTATCGTCTTCGTTGTGGATATCGGAAAGTTTGTATTCCACATATTGCTAATGTTGATTTATATAAGACTTCTGGACATTACGAAAAGTTTCCAGAGCTGCTTCGTTTCGTTAGTTCTGAATCCGGTGATGAGCTTGCGATTAAACCAGTAAGTTGCCCTCATCATAGTCAGATTTTTGCATCTGTACCGCGCTCATATAAGGAATTGCCAATTAAATACCTTGAAACAACGATGGTATATCGTGATGAACGAAAAGGAGAGCTTGGCGGTCTTTCACGCGTGCGTTCAATTACGCAAGATGATTCGCATGTTTTTTGTACTGAAGATCAGGTTGAACAGGTTTTTGGTGAGCTTATTGAATCGGCGAAAGACTTATATGCTCGAATTGATATGAAATTGAAACTTAGACTTTCTTTTCGTGATGATCAGGATGGATATATCGGTGATGAGAAAATGTGGGAGAAGGCTCAGAATTCGATTCAGAAAATGGCCGACAAGTTTGAGATGGATTATTTTATCGGAATTGGCGAGGCTGCGATGTATGGACCAAAAATGGATTTTATGGCGGTCGATGCTCTTGGTAGGGAATGGCAACTTGCGACCGTGCAGCTTGACTATGCAATGCCGAAGCGATTTGGACTTGAGTACGTTGATGCTGATGGATTGAAGAAGACTCCAATTATGATTCATTGTGCGCTCATTGGCTCTATTGAGAGGTTCATGAGCGTATTTATTGAGCATACTGCTGGATGGTTCCCGTTTTGGTGTGCTCCGGAGCAGGTGAGAATTTTAACGGTCAATGATAAAGTTGTTAATTATGCTGCAGAAATTAATGATAGTCTAGATAAAATTTCTCTCGATGATCCTTTGAAGAATAATAAGATTCGCTATTCGATTGATAATTCCGACGAATCTCTTGGAAAGAAAATCAAACGTGCTGTTGCGATGAAAATTCCTGCGCTTCTTATTGTTGGAGAAAAAGACATGGAAGCGAAAGTTGTTAGCGTAAGATTACGTGATTCAGAACAGAAGGTAAAGTTTGATGAACTTGAAGGATTCCTTAAAGGACTCAAATAAAGTCATTGTTATTGTTGGACCAACTGGGTCCGGTAAGACTGGCGTTTCGATTGAGATTGCGAAGAAGATTGGCGGAGAGATTATTTCTGCCGATTCTCGGGCTATATATAAATATATGGATATTGGGACTGCAAAACCATCTAAGAAGGAAATGGATGGTATAGTTCATTATGGAATTGATCTTGTTGAACCTGGGGAAAGATTTACGGTTGCTGATTGGAAGCGATATTCTGAACAAAAAATTTGTTCGATCCTACAATCTGGTAGGATACCCATTATTGCCGGAGGCACAGGGCTTTATATTGATTCGCTAGTCTTTAATTATAGTTTTACTCGGGAAGCTAAGGAAAATTATTCTGATCGAAATGAGATTGATTCTAAGTTTAAGATTTTTGGTATCAAGACTGATTCGGATATTTTAAGAAAACGATTGGCTGATCGTGCAGACAAAATGTTTACGCGTGATTTGTTTGATGAAACCAATTTTTTAGTTAATAAATATGGTTGGGATAATCAGGCTATGAAGAGCAATATATATCAATTTGCGTGGCAATATATGAATGGCGAAATTTCCCTAGAAGAGGCTAAGGAACTTTTCGTTTATGATGACTGGCATTTAGCCAAAAGACAAATGACTTGGTTTAAAAGAAATGATTCTATTATTTGGTTGCCGCTTGAAAAAATTGAATCAGCTGTGCTAAAATGTATTCAAGATGAGCAAGGAAAATAATACTCCCCTTGATAAATTATTTGGTTCGAAGACGAGAGCTAAGCTGTTGATGCTATTTTTTGAGAACGCTAATAAATCTTTTTATGTTCGTGAAATTACTCGCGTAATAGAAGAACAAATTAATTCGGTTAGACGTGAGCTCATGAATCTAGAAAGTATTGGTATTATACGTAACGAAACTTTTGATAATAAAGTTTATTACTCAGCTAATCCAAAACATCCTTTTTTTAGGCCATTAATAGAAATTTTTAATAAAAAGATTGATTCAAATAAAAATCAAGATATTCGCGAAAGCTCATGGGAAGAAATGATTCGTTCTGTGAAAAAATATTTAAAAGCGCTTGTTGTTACAAACCGATTACCTGGCCAGGATGGAATCGACCTATTAATTGTTGGCGATGATAGAACAAAAAAACTATCGCGTTGGGCTGAGGTTGTCGAGAAGAAACAGGGAAAGCCACTTAATTATGTTATTATGACCAAGGATGATTATTTGTATCGTCGGAGTGTTAGGGATCGTTTTATTCTTGATGTATTTGAGATGGAAATAACAGATATTATTGATCCAGATAAAATTATAAAGGAGTAAACATGTTTGATATAGAGAGCAAAAAACAGGACGAGATAATATTAAATACGAAAAAAGTATCTATTGCTTTTGATATTTCGAATTTCAAGATTGATGCTAATCTTGGTGTAGGGAAAATTGCTGGCCCTGGCGAATTTGAGATTGGCGATGCTACTATCCGCGGAATTTCGGTTGACAACGAGAAGACTATTTATGATATTGAGATTGGTGGTGTACATATAGGAATTATTGGAGGTATAGAATCTGGTTTGGACGAACTTGGTGTCTCAGATATTCTCTGCACATCTTCCGTGCGCGCAATTAGAGAGATTGAACCGAAAGTCGTTATTGCTATGGGAAATATTGATGGTATGGTTTCTGAATTAAAATTATCTGCTCGAGTTGAGAAAAAGTATAAAGTGAAGAATTTCGATTCTTTGCCTGCGACTTTGGAAGTAATTTCTCTAGGCTAAAATGGTTGACAGCATTATTAATGGAATAATCAATGCGTGCCTTGTCCTGGTCGGTATTTTGATTTCCATGACCCTCCATGAGCTAATGCACGGTTTTGTTGCTTATAAACTTGGCGATGATACTGCTAAGAATGAAGGACGATTGACACTTAATCCGTTAAAACATCTAGATTTGGTCTATTCAATTATAGTGCCGCTTATTATGTTTTTAGCTGGAGGCACTGTTTTTGGGGGCGCTAAGCCTGTTCCGGTTAATTCGCGTAATCTTAAGGGTGGGGAGTGGGGAATGGCGCTAGTTGCATTGGCTGGTCCGGTTACGAATATTATTTTGGCTTTTTTGGGTTTCATTGTGATTGAAATCGTGCGACCTAATTTTGGTGAACTATTCGATATTGCGATGTCGAATTTTGTTTTCACTAATTTAGGTTTTGCTGTTTTTAATATGATTCCTTTGCCGCCACTAGATGGATCAAGGATTTTATACGCTATTGCTCCTGATTCGATTAGGCTTATTATGGAGAAGATAGAGTCTACGCTAGGGGTATGGCTTATATATGGTCTAATATTCTTGTTTAGCGGCGTGTTTTCCACGGTGATAAGTGGAGGTGTTCAAGGGATACTTGAGTTTTTTTACTGGATTTTTGGTCGTTAAATTGATATAATTGTTTTAGCCTCTAGTGGCGGCATGATTTTCCTGAATAATCATGTTTTAGGGATTTCGTGGCGAACTTCCGTGGAAGTTTTGCATAAGATTTTACCCACCTTGTATTAATTACGGGGAAAATATGGTCGCTAGGGGCTTATGGAAAGTGGGCATGAAACAAAGAATAAGAGTAGTAGGTATCATCAAGAAAAATGATGATATTTTGTTTTTAAAAAAGAATTTAGGTAGAAGTGATGGTGCTGTTGTTTGGGAATTACCTACTGGCAAAATTAGATTTGGAGAGCAACCCGAAGAAGCAATATCTAGGGTGATTTTTGAGGATCTAGGGTTGCAAACGTCCGTTGTTAAGTTAGTTGATGTTGTTACTTTTTTGTCGCTTGAAGGATCGAGTCAACTGGGGAATCTGTACATTATTTTTGAGCTACAAGTTAATGGAGATAAGATTAATCTTGGTGATAGATATACCTCTTATAAATTCACGCATAAAGGTGAACAGAATGGGGTTAGAGTTGATGATGCGAGTCTATCTGTTCTAGAAATATTATATGGTAGAGATAATAATGTGAATAAAAGTGACTATAGACAAGTTGCGAATGCTGCTACGGTATTCACGGATGGATGCAGCAGGGGGAACCCTGGTCCTGCTGGAATTGGATATTATATTATCTCTGATAATAATAAGGTTTTGAGGAAAGGCGGGGAATTTATTGGTTTTGCAACTAGTCGTGTTGCGGAATACTACGCTTTGAAGGAAGGTTGCGAACAAGCAATTGAATTGGGGTTGAAGTCGGTTCGTTTTGTGAGCGATAATCTAATGATGGTTAATCAAATGAATGGACTATACAAGGTAAAAAATAAGGACATAATGCCGATTTATGATGATATTCAGAAGCTACTTGGTAATTTTAATGCTTGCGCTTTCGTGCATGTTAAGAGGGAACAAAATGCTGAGGCTGATAAATCCGCTAACGATGCAGTCGATCGACATTTTGCTTAGAATATGATAGAATAATGTTGAGTCTGAAAGACAATCGCTGGGGGAAACCCGAGAGGAAAGTCCGGACAGCATAGAGAAGAGTAGTCGTTAACGACGACCGCCTGAGAAGGTAGGGAAAGTACCACAGAAACAAAACCGCCGAAAGGTAAGGATGAAAAGTGTGAGGTAAGAGCTCACGGTGTTAGATGGTGACATTTGACAGAGGCAAACCCTACTTGCTGCAAGGAGTGCTTAAAAACCTTGTCTCGAGGATGCACGCTTACCGCTGGAATGCCGAAGCAATTCGGTGTCTAGATAGATGATTGTCAGCTCGTTAGAGCTACAAAATCCGGCTTATTGAGGACTCACTATAAAAAATAACCCATTCGGGTTATTTTTTGTAGTAGTAATTGCTATTTGATGAGGCCTTTTTTCTTCAATGTTCGAAGAGTGGAAGTGCTAACATTAACTTTGATTTTTTTACCATCTACGGTTAGAGTTTTCTTTTGGATGTTTGGCTTAAATACCTTACGAGTTTTTCTTTGCGAAAAGGAAACATTGTGACCATACATTTTTCCTTTGCCGGAAATTTCACAAACTGCCATATTATTTCTCCTTCACCGTGTTAACAATTGCCTTAAATGCTTCGGGATTATTTACTGCAATATCTGAAAGTATTTTGCGGTCAATAGTGATATTTTTTGCCTTCATTCCCGCGATAAGCTGAGAGTAGGAAAGACCAAGCTCACGTGATGCGTTATTAATTCTTGTTATCCATAGAGCGCGCAAATCACGTTTCTTATTGCGACGATCACGATAAGAATAACGAAGCGATTTGATGACGCCTTGTTTTGCAAGACGATAGCTACGGGTGCGGTAATGTTGCATCCCTTTTGCTTGGTTTAGAATTTTCTTATGTTTTGCGTGTGCAGACACGCCACGTTTAACTCTCATCTTATTAAACTCCTAACGCAGTCTTAACGTTTTTAGCAATTTTGCCGTTAATTGTTGCAGCAGTTTTCATGTTGCGTTTACGGGCTTTGGACTTTTTGGCAAGTATATGATTGCCGAATGCACGTTCGCGGACTAATTTACCTGATCCGGTAATTTTAATTCGCTTTGCTGTGCCTTTATGCGTTTTTAGTTTTGGCATATAGGTTTTCCTTTAGTTATGGTTGGTAATATAAAATACAATCAGGGAACCGTGGAAGTAGGAAATTACTTCTTCCGAACTCCGACTGATAAATTTCGTCCGTTGAATTGAGGTTTATTTTCAACTATTACGTCGTTTCCTAATAATGAAATGACTTTATCTAATAGTTCATTGCCTAATTCTTTATGAGCCATTTCTCGTCCACGGAAGACAATCATAATTTTTGCTTTGTCGCCGTCTTCGAGAAAACCGCGAATTTTTCGGACTTTAATGTTTAGGTCGTTGTCGCTAATTTTGAGGCCAATCTTCATTTGTTTGAGTTCTGATTGTTTTTCACGAGCTTTTTTACGATTTTTGGCGTCTTCTTTCATTTTTTGGTATTGGTATTTTCCCCAATCAATGATTTTAACGACTGGCGGGTTGGCGTTTGCAGCTATTTCTACAAGGTCAACCCCTTTATCACGAGCTAGGATTTGAGCGTCTTTGCTCGACATTATGCCGAGTTGTTCTCCATTTGAACCGATTACACGAACTTCTGGGTAACGGATTTCACCGTTTATTTTAGTATGTGATGGCTTGTTTATGATAATCCTTTCTCTTGATTTAACCTGTTGTGATTATATCAAAAAATATCTAGAAATGCAAGCATATGGTGTTATGATTATCTTTTTCTATATGACAGAGCTTCTGAGATGTGAGCTTCTGTTATTTGGTCTTCGTTGGCCAAATCCGCGATGGTTTGTGCGACTTTGATAACTTTAAAATAAGATCGTGCGGAGAGATTAAGTTTTTCCGAGGCGTTATATAAAAATTGTTCAGCTTGTTTTGGGATATTGAGTAGGGAAGAGACTTGTTGGGATGAAAGGGAGCTGTTGTAAAAATTATTTTTTCCATACCTCTGATGTTGTCGTTCCGCTGCCTCTTTTATTTTATTTTTAACAACATTATGCTCTTCTGACGTATTGGGCATTTTCTTGAGTAGATCGGAATTTTCTACTTTTTGGACATTAATATTCATATCTATTCTATCGAATAATGGACCAGACAGTTTTTTATTATAAAGGTCTATTTGTCTTGAGGAGCATTTACATTCATGAGTAGGGTCTCCCGCATAGCCACATGGGCATGGGTTCATTGTTGCGATCAACATAAAATCTGCTGGGTATGTTGTTTTTCTATTGGCTCTTGATATCGATATTTTTTTATCCTCTAGCGGTTGGCGTAATGATTCAAGGACGCTTCTTGGATATTCGGGAATTTCGTCTAAGAATAAGACACCGTGATTCGCTAGTGAGATTTCGCCAGGCGTTGCATATGTTCCGCCGCCGATAATTGAGACAGGACTTGCCGTATGATGCGGTGATCGAAATGGTCTTCGTGTAACAATCTCATTGGAGATGTTCGCAATCGAATAAATTTTTGTAATTGCGACCTGTTCTTCTGGCGATAGCTCCGGAAGAAGATTAGCTGCTACTTTTGCGAGAAGGGTTTTTCCTGCGCCTGGAGGGCCTGATATTAGAATGTTATGATGTCCTGCAATTGCAATCGTCATAGCTCTTTTTGCAATATTTTGTCCGCGTATATGGTCTAAAAATGGTCCTTCAGAATCTGTTTGTGTTTTTTTTACAACAGCTGGATTGGGATCTAATTTTTTTTTCGTTTTTGAGGTGTAGGAAGAGTTGCTGTAGGTTTTTTACTCCATAGAGTTGAACTCCATGAAGTAGTGACGCTTGTGCTATGTTCTTTTCTGGAATATATATTTCTTGAAACCCATTCTTTTTTGCCGCTTCAATGATATTTATGATGCCTCTTATTGGTCTTATTTTCCCATCTAATGATAGCTCGCCGATAAACATTTTTTTATCTATATCTTCTTGGCGTAGTTGGTTTGATGATATAAGTATCGATAATGCTATTGGTAGATCTAGATAGGATCCGTCCTTTGGCAAATCGGCTGGTGCAAGATTAATCGTGATACGTTTGTCAGGGAAGGTAAAGTCGGAATTTATAAGAGCGCTTTTTACTCGTTCTCGGGATTCGTTGATTGTTTTGTCGGCCATTCCTACAATATTAAATCCTGGTAGACCTCGGTTTGTAGTCCCTTCTACTTCGACCAAATAGCCTTCGTATCCATAGGGAATTGCGGAATAGACTTTCGATATCATATTTCTAGATTACAGTAATTTTTAAAAAAGTACAACCGGGTTGGCTTAATATGATTTTTATGGTATAATGAGGGCTGTTGGGGCTGACAAAGCTTAGACGTATTATTAACAGATGTCAAGCGTAACGTTTAATACCGTAAGTATAAATAAGTGCTAAAAACACCTCTGCTAAGCATGTTGCATACATGCCAGCTTTTGCCTAAATATTTAGGGCTGGTTTCGTATTAAGGCTTCGTAAATACGAAATTATCATATAACGAAGATAAGATTTGTCTTGTGACGTGGGCAAATTTGAGAAAAATGTCATGGCGTCTAGAAGTTCTTGTTTCTTGTTTCTTCTAGATAATGCTGAGATAAAATAAGAGACTATTTGCGTAGAATGATGTCCCAGTGATAGTTCGGACGGGGAGGCAGTATCCCCCAGCTCCACCACTATGTATAAAAAATACGCCTTTTATGGGCGTTTTTTGTTGGTACAGAAAAAGTTGAAGACCGGTAACTGCGAGGAAAACCGGTCTTCATAAGTGTAAGTGTGTGTATTGTAGAGTGTGGAGTTATTTTTGGCTACAATTTTTGTTTTTGGCTTTTGAATAATTATTTTGTTCAAAAGCTACCTCTATAATATCGCACAAAAGTGCTTATGTCAACAACTTTTTGCAAAAAACTTTTTGTATTTTTTTGGAGTTTTCCACAGTATTATTTGTGAAATTGTGGCTCTATTGATTTTTTGGATTTAAAATTTTACGCGTTAAGTGTTGTATTGAATTTTCTTTAGTAATTGTTTTTTGCAATTTTAGTTAGCATTTCTGAATGGTGTTTTTAGTTGTTTTAATATGGATAATTTATCGAATTTAAAAAATTTAAACGAATACTTTTGTTTGCTTATGATATGAAAAAGGGGAACGATTGGGAAGATTTTTTAGTTTATGTTGTAAAAAATACAACATTATTTTTTTATGTGTAACAGATTATATTTTGTGGTTGTTGTAAAAAATACTTTGTTTTTGTTATATTTCGTCTTGTTTTTTCATGATGCTTGTGGTATTATTAGAACGTCGAAAGACAAAAATAAAAAGGAAATATATGAAATAGATTTTAGAATTTAGTGGTCTGAAAGGTAATTTCTAGCCATAAATTACAATAGAAATTACCTAAAGCTCACTAAAAAGAGCGCGTTAGGAAAACATAATCATTAGCACCTTGGAATTATAGAATGATTAGTTCGACTAATTAGGATGTGCTTCACTTTTGTGAAGCAGTCAATAGAGCTTTGAGCGGATAGGGTTGCGGCCAATAGTTGTTTTTAATGCTGGATAACTCACCGCTCTTAGCCCAAAGTTTTATTCTTGTGGGGAAGATGTGATATAATGAAAATATGCTTAAACGTCTTGTTACCTTGCTTGGCTTATTTTCGTTAGTTGTACTTTTGTTTTTTATCTTATTTTTTAGCCCTAGAGAGATTGGTCCTTTAGGTGTACTGGTTTTTTTTGTAGTATTATATGCGTTTTTGTTTTCAGTTTGTTCTTTTTTTGTTTTTATTTTAAGTTATTTTTTTAATGGAAAAAGAAGAGATAGGAAAGCAAATACGATTTATTCGACCATTGTATCGTTTGGATTGATTTTGTTATTGTTGGCTATTCGGATGTATGGTTTCGATATTTTTATGGTTGTCGGGATATTTATTCTGGTGTTTTTGTGTTGTTTTTTCGCAAAACGACGACTCAATATGGTAAAATAGGCTTATGGATAAAGGAAATCTGGCGCCCAACAAAACTTCTAATCCAGGTCGGATCGATCAGAAAGAAAATGGTTCGGGCTTTAATGATCTTGATATCAATGTGCCACAATTTGACGGTGATATTAGTGGAACGACTCAGTTTATTGATAGTTTTGTGGTAAATGATATCTATAAAACAACGGATAACAATACTGGGTTGATTTCTGCTGAATTACCCCCTGATGCTTTAGGAATAAGCAATACTGGTTCTAATGATGTCTCTAATGAAGGCGAGTCTAAGATTCTTCATATTTTTGATGACGGACAACTTAGTAGTGACGAAATTCGAAAAATTACAAACGCCGCAGGAGAAGATCCTTTTAGACTATGCGAATCTGTGAATGCGATTACTGATCGTATGAGAGAAGGTAACTAGAATATGAATGGGTGGATATTGTTTGTTATTATTGCAGTAATCATCATTATAGCTCTTTGCGTTGTTTGTGTTGTTTTTGTGAAGAATACAAGAAATAGACGCGATTACGAGAGAGGGTTTAGGCTTACTTCGCTATTAATTCATTTACCACCCACTACCGATGATATACAAACTGGAAGTCGAGATGAGCGTGATATTACAAATGAAGCGATTTCCCAAGCTCAGGTTATGTATTCTATTTTAGCTTCAACTATTGAGAAAGGTTTTAAAACAAGAATTTATGGTCAGGATCATTTTTCTTTTGAGATTGTTGCAGTGGACGGATTGATTAAATATTACGTACTGGTGCCTAATGATAAGGTTGAACTCGTGAAGCAGGCAGTTGTTTCTGCGTATCCTACCGCCAGATTGGAGCTTTCGACAAGGGCCAATATTTTTTCTGACGAAGGTAAGGCAGCGGGTGTTGCTGGTTGTGTTCTCAGGCTTAAGAAAGATTATTGTTACCCTATTAATACTTATGAAGAATCTAAAAATGATGGTAGTCTGGCTATTCTCGGTTCGATGTCCGCCGCGAAGAACGGTGAAGGGATTGGGGTGCAAGTTTTGCTTCGCCCGGCGAAATCTAAATGGATAAAAAAATGTCTCGAGAGAGTACAAAATTTAAAAGACGGAAAAGGAAAAAAGACTGTTTTCAATGGAGCTGGAAACTTGTTTGCGGATATTGTGGAAGCCCCTTTCAGGCCGCCTAGCGAAAGATCGAAAACTGTTGAAGAGGAGAAAAGGCCGTTGACGAATTTGCAACAAGAAGAAGTTACCGCAATAGAGAATAAGACGAAATATCCCGCATTTGAGGTATTAATCCGTATCGTCGCAAGTTCGACTAATCATGCGAGGTCGGAAGCCTTATTGAGTGGTGTTGCGACTTCTTTTTCTCAGTTTGATTCACCACTTTATAATGGATTTAAAATCGATAAGATAACGAATTCTGGAGAGGTGTCAAAAGATTATATTTTGAGAGTTTTCCCCATAAGAGAGTGTACAAATATTTTGAACAGCGTTGAGTTATCTACTGTTTTTCATTTGCCGGAACAAAAGGACATACCAACAAGTCAGGTGGAGAGACAATTGACAAAACAGGTTGATGGCCCAGCCAAGTTGCCCACCAATGGTGTTTTGCTGGGGGTGAATGAATATAGGGGAGAAAAGAAGGAAATATATTTGGATGATGATGATAGACGTAGACACATGTATGTGATTGGTCAAACCGGTATGGGCAAATCGGTTTTTCTGGAGAACCTTGCATATCAGGACATGTGTGACGGTCGTGGTTTTGCCTTCATTGATCCTCACGGAGATGCTGTTGAGGCTATTTTAAAAAGGGTTCCCAAGGAGAGAATTGAGGATATTGTTTATTTTGATCCGGCAGACATTGAACATCCTGTTGGTATGAACATGTTTGAGTTTACAAATGATGACCAGAAGGACTTTATTGTTCAGGAGGGTATATCTATGCTACAGAGTCTATTCGATCCAACTAACCAAGGTTTCTTTGGTCCTCGCGGTCAACATATGTTTCGTAATGCAGCTCTCCTTTTAATGTCGGACCCGGCTGGCGCAACATTTATTGATATTCCGCAATGTTTTACTGATCCGGAGTTTGTGAAATCTAAATTAAAATATGTTACCGATAAAGCAGTATATGACTACTGGACAAAAGAATTTCCTGCTTCGCAGCGTTCTAATGATGCCGGAGAGGTCATTACTTGGTTTGCTTCAAAATGGGGCCCATTTCTTTCAAATACTATTATGAGAAACACTCTTGGCCAGGTTAAGTCTGGATTTAATATACGCGAAATTATGGACAATAAGAAAATTTTTCTCGTTAATTTGTCGAAGGGGCGCTTGGGGGACATCAACGCTAATCTTTTAGGTATGATTTTTGTCATGAAGTTCCAGCAGGCTGCGATGAGTAGGCAGGACATTTCTGAAGATGAACGTCAGGATTTTTGTCTTTATGTTGATGAGTTTCAAAATTTTGCTACCGATAGTTTTGAGTCTATTTTGTCTGAGGCAAGAAAATATCGTTTGAATTTGATTGTGGCTAACCAATTTATGACTCAGCTTACGGATAAAATTAGGGAAGCTCTTTTAGGAAACGTTGGTACGATTATTTGTGGACGTATTGGTGTTACCGATGCGGATCTGATGGTTAAAGCATTTACTCCTGTTTTTACCGCCGAGGATCTTACGAAAACCGCTAATCATCATGCTATTTGTAAAGTTATGATTTTTGGAATGCCAAGTTCTCCGTTCACTATTAATTTACCTGCCCCAATGGGGGAACCAAACGATGAACTCATGAATAGTCTAAAAGCATACACTGCAACAAAATTTGGAAGAACTAGGGCGGAAGTAGAGGCGGAAATAAACGAGAGATGGTCAAGAGCATCAAAAGAACGGGCTTCTCGTGAAATATCTTCTTCGGTAGAGAAAAAAGAGGGCAGTTTGTTGCTTGAAGAAGAAAGTCAAACTGAGGCTATAAAACTTAATAATAGTAAGGGTCAGGATGACTTCTTAAACGATTGGCTAAAGAAGAAAGAGGAGATGAAGAAAAAAGAGATACAAAGAAATGATGTAAGGAAAAAAAGTAATATTGGGTTAACAGAAAATACTAGCAATGTTGTGCTGGGTAGGGAGATGAATAATCAATCAAAGATTATTAAATCAAGTAAGGCGAGCGATTTTGTATTAAGTAATGATAATCGCGTGCAGCAGGAGACGCTGATGGTTGCAGGTTCAACAACGACATCTGCAAATAGTAGTCCTGTTCGAGGTGCTGGCGATCAGGATGGTCATATAAAGATTTCTAGGTCAGTTAATCAAAATACCCAAGGGATCCAATCAAATGCTTCCCAAGAAGGCGTGATTCATTTAAGATAAATACTCTTGAAAATTAGAGAAAAATAGGATATACTTGATAGGTAATTTGATAAGTTGAGGTAACCTATGTCAGACCCGAAAAAAAGCGGTGGCGATTCTTATGATTCGTCAGAAATTAGAGTTCTTGAAGGACTTGAGCCAGTTCGTTTACGTCCTGGGATGTATATTGGCTCCACTGGTTATGATGGTCTTCACCATCTTATAAAGGAAATAGCAGACAACTCAATCGATGAAGCGATTGCTGGTTTCGCTAATAAGGTCGAGATCACCATATTGAATGACGGGGGTGTTCGTGTGGAGGATAACGGACGCGGTATTCCTGTCGACGTCCATCCAAAAACGGGTCTTTCCACTCTCGAAACGGTTTTAACCGTGCTCCATGCTGGCGGTAAGTTTGGTGATGGCGGCTATAAGGTTTCTTCGGGGCTTCACGGTGTTGGTTCGTCTGTTGTTAATGCTCTTTCTAAACATATGATTGCTGAGGTGTATCGTGACGGTAAGGTTCATCATGTTGAGTTTAGTACTGGGAAGACCGATGTGCCGTTTAAGGTAACTGGGAAGACGGAAAAACAGGGGACGAGTATTACATTCTATCCGGACGAGACTATTTTTAAAGAGACCGTTACTTTTGATTATTCTTGGGTTTCAAATTATGCTCGACATCAGGCTTATCTAACTAAAGGTATTTTGATTGCGGTTCATGATGAACGCACGGGTGCTAGTGAATCGTTCTATTTTGAGGGAGGCATTAAGAGCTACGTGAAGAGGCTTAATAATGGCAAGGAAGTTTTGTCGGATGAGATTTTTTATGTAGAAAAGAAGATAGAAGATTCTGAGGTTGAGATTGCTGTTCAATATAACGATTCGTATTCAGAGATTATGAAGCCTTTTGCTAATAACGTTCTGACTCCTGATGGTGGAATGCATGTCGTTGGATTTAGGACGGCTTTAAATCGTACAATTAATGATTATGCGAGGAAAAATGGTCTTCTTAAAGAGAAAGAAGATAATTTGACTGGCGATGATATCAAAGAGGGTTTGACGGCAGTTATTCTTGTTAAATTGCCCGATCCTCAATTTGAGGGACAAACTAAAAATAAATTGGGCAATCCCGAGGTTAGGGGATATGTTGATAAGGTGATGACTGAATATTTTGGTTATTATCTTGAGGAAAATCCGGCTATTGCCAAGAAGATTGTTTCTAAGGCTACTTTGGCGGCAAGGGCTAGAAAAGCTGCGAGGGCAGCAAGGGATAACGTTATTCGCAAAGGTGCTTTTGAGGGGTTAAATCTTCCATCAAAGCTTGCCGATTGTTCTTCTAGAAATGCCGAGGATTGTGAATTATTTATTGTAGAGGGTAATTCTGCGGCTGGTTCTGCGAAAGAAGGGCGTGATTCGAAGATTCAAGCAATTCTTCCGCTTCGTGGTAAAGTCCTAAATACAGAACGCGCGAGACTTGATAAAATGCTTGCTAATGCTGAACTCGTTTCTCTAATTAAAGGTCTTGGTGTTGGAATTGGTGAACAATTTGATATTTCCGGGCTTAGATATCATAAAATTGTATTTATGACTGATGCCGATGTTGACGGCTCTCATATTTCAACGCTACTTCTTACTTTTTTCTTTAGATATATGCCGGACGTTATTAAAGCTGGGCATGTTTATCTTGCTAAGCCGCCTTTGTTTGGGCTTATAAAGGGTACGGGGAATGGTCGAAAGATAGATTATATATATGATGAGGATGCGCTTGAAAAGACTTTGACCGAGAAAATTGCGGAGAGGAAGGCGAATGGCGTAAAGATTGACGAAGAAGCGGAGAGATTTAAACAGGCTGGATATACTGCGCAGCAGCGATTTAAGGGTCTTGGCGAAATGGATGCTGCACAACTTTGGGAAACAACAATGAATCCTGAAAATCGCGTGTTGATTCGCGTAAATATTGAAGATGCTGAAAAAGCCGATGCTATATTTACTAAGTTGATGGGCGATCAGGCTGAGATGCGTAAAAACTTTATTCAGGCAAGGGCTGCATCTGTTAACCTTGATGATTTGGATTTTTAAGGAGGAAAAATGGAAGAAGATAATAAGAATTTACCAATCAACGATGGTGCTACGGATAATGCTTTGTCGGATGAGCCTATTGTCGAAAATGGAATTGAACTTCGGACCGTAGAAAATACCATGGAGGATTATTTCCTTCGTTATTCGCTTTCTGTTATTGTTGATCGTGCGCTTCCTGATGTCCGAGACGGCTTAAAACCAGTTAATCGTCGTATATTGTATGCGATGAATAAAAACGGTTGGAAAGCTCCACATGCCACGGTCAAGTCTGCACGTATTGTTGGTGAGGTGATGGGTAAATATCATCCACATGGCGACTCGTCTATTTACGAATCTATGGTTAATTTGGCACAACCTTGGAAAATGCGTTATACGCTTGTTGAAGGCCAAGGTAACTTCGGGTCAATGGATGGTGATGAAGCTGCCGCTTCTCGCTATACTGAGGCTCGGCTTGATAAGGTTGGCAGTGAGCTTCTAGCGGATATCGAAAAAGATACTGTTGATTTTCGAGATAATTTCGACGGTACCGAACGAGAACCTTCGGTTCTTCCGGCGGCAGTTCCAAATATACTTTTGAATGGTCAAATGGGTATTGCTGTCGGTATGGCAACGAACATACCACCTCATAATCTTGGTGAACTTATTGATGCTACCGTAGCACAAATTGATAATCCTGAGATTTCTCTAGATGAATTAATGGAATATGTAAAAGGTCCTGATTTTCCAACTGGTGCTGAAGTTTATGGCGGCGCACCAATGAAACAGGCATATGCAACAGGTAAGGGATCTGTTACGATTCGCGCTGTTGCTAATATTGAAGAGCGTAAAAATGGTCGCTATAATATTGTGATTACTGAAGTTCCTTATGGGATGAGCAAAGAAGGTTTTATTGAGAAGGTTCGTGAGCTTGTTTTGAGTAAGAAACTTGATCATATTGCTGATGCAAGAGATGAATCTGCTCGCGGAAAGGTTCGTGTTGTTGTTGAACTTAAGAAAGATGCTTTCCCGAAGAAGATTTTGAATCAACTTTATAAGATGACGCCGCTTCAGACAACATTCCATTATAATATGCTGGCATTAATTGACGGAATTCAGCCGAGAATCCTCGGATTAAAGGAAATTCTTGGGGAATTTATTAAACATCGGCAGAAAGTTATTCGTCGCAGGACGGAATTTGATCTCAAGAAAGCCAAAGAACGCGCCCATATTCTTGAAGGTTTGAAGATTGCCCTTGATAATATCGATGAGGTAATTAAGACTATTCGAGAATCTTATGACGATGCAGATCAGCAACTTATGAGGAAGTTTGGTTTGTCTGAAATCCAGGCTCAGGCTATTCTTCAGATGCAGCTTCGTAGACTCCAAGGCCTAGAGCGAGACAAGATAGAAGAAGAATTAAAAGAACTTCATGAACTTATTCAGAAACTTGAGGCAATATTGGCGGATGAGAAGGAAATTTTACGCGTTGTTAAAGAGGAACTTATTGCGGTTAAGGAGAGATATGATGATCCTCGTAGAAGTAAAATCTTTAATCATGAAGTGGGAAAATTCTCTGAAGAAGAATTAATCCCAGAGGAGGAGAGTGTAATACTTTTGACGACTGAGAATTATATGAAACGCGTACCTCAAGCGGAGTTTAGGCGCCAAAATCGTGGTGGTAAAGGAAAGAGAGGAATGACAACTAAGGAAGAGGATGTTATTTCTCAGATTATTACTGCTAATTCACATGATTTTTTGCTATTCTTTACATCGCAAGGTAGGATTTTCCGATTGAAGGCCTATGAGGTTCCTCAAGCTTCACTTTCTGCAAAAGGTACCGCTGCTGTGAATATGTTAAATATGCATCCAGATGAGAAGATTACAGCAATCATCAAACAAGAAGAAGGGCTTGATGATGGCTATCTATTTATGGCAACGAAGAAAGGAACTATCAAGAAAAGCCCAATTAAGGAATTTTTTAATATTCGCTCAAACGGATTGATTGCTATTAAGCTTGATGATGGCGATGAGTTGAAATGGGTACAAGGTACAACTGGCAAGAATGATATTATCATTTCAACTTCTGCTGGACAGGCAATAAGATTTAACGAATCTGATGTGCGAAGCATGGGTCGTTCTGCTATGGGGGTCAGAGGTATGCGACTTCGTCCAAAGGATGAAATTGTAGGTATGGATGTCGTTACTGATCCAAAACAAAAGTTGCTTGTTGTTTCTGCAAATGGGTATGGAAAGGCGACACTTGTCTCTAATTTCCCATCTCATAAGAGAGGTGGAGTTGGCATTAAAGTTGCAGCAGTAACTACCAAGACCGGTTCAATAGTTGCGGTTCATACTCTAGATCAAGCGGCGAAGGAAGCTATTGTGATGTCAACTAAGGGACAGGCAATCAAGATTGCAATGAAGGAGATTCCGACTCTCGGGCGCGCAACGCAAGGTGTCCGTATTATGCGAATGGCAGATGGAGATACGGTTGCTTCGATTGGTATAGTGCTTCCTGAGGAAGACGCTAGTGATGATACTGAAAAGTCAGTATCGAAAAAATAGTTACAAAAGGTGATATAATTAAACCATGAACGGATTTAAGATTATAATTGCGTTCGTTTGTGGTTTTTTTATTGCGCAGACGATTAAATTTATTATTAATATATGTACTGGGCGCGCTAAGAGTTATATGACTGATTTAAAGACCGCATTTGGATATTTTTGTAAATCCGGTGGTATGCCGTCTGGACATTCTGCGAGCTTTATTGCTGCGACTACCGTGATTGGGTTTTCTGAGGGGTTTTATTCTTCAATATTTGCTTTGGCTGTTTGTACGACTGCAATTGTTATTTACGATGCAGTGAATGTGAGATATGTGGTTGGAGAGCAGGGAAAAGCATTAAATAAATTAATTAAGACTCCAATTCGCATTGCTGAAGGACACACGATTTTAGAGGTTTTTGTTGGTGGAGTGCTGGGTTTACTGATTGGATGGCTGATTTTCGTGCTTTTTTAGAAAAAAGTGTAAAAAAGTTGAAAAAAGGTGTTGACACGATATATCTTTTGCGTTAAGATGGAATAAGTCTAAGGAGTTATTAAAGACATTGTTTATTATTCCCTAGAGATTTTTAACAATTTAATTGTGCAATTATGAGTTCTTATTAAGAACTTTATCATCGTCAGTCTTTTATATTTGAGTTTTCAAATTTTTCGGCTCCTTGTGAGCCTTTAATGGAGAGTTTGATCCTGGCTCAGGATGAATGCTGGCGGCGTGCCTAATACATGCAAGTCGAGCGGTAGCAGGGCTTCACCGTTTCCTTGACACACCTGACCATAGTGTAGGTTGTTCGATTCGAGGGAACTGTGAAGCTGCTGACGAGCGGCGGACGGCTGAGTAACGCGTGGGAACATACCCCAAACTGAGGGATAACTAGTCGAAAGATTAGCTAATACCGCATGTGATCTACGGATTAAAGGAGTAATCCGGTTTGGGAATGGCCTGCG
>JAZUHD010000014.1:0-26417 GCA_045641545.1 Candidatus Nanosyncoccus sp. | reverse complement strand
CGAGCCCAAGTTTTGATCACTGTGCGATCTTCGGCAGAAAGTGCGGCAACTTTGCGAGCGAGCTTGTAGTCCACGAAAGGACCTTTTTTCAAACTACGAGACATAGATTACCTCTTTCCTTCGTGGCGACTGCGCACGATCATTTTATTAGTTTTCTTATTGTGACGGGTACGATAACCGAGTGTCAATTGACCCCATGGAGTGCGTGGAGCTTTGCCTGAGCCGTGACGTCCGCCGTCACCACCACCATGAGGGTGATCACAAGCGTTCATAACGACACCACGAACTGTTGGACGAATACCTTTGCGGCGGCGGCGGCCAGCAGCACCGATTTTGATGTTTTGGTGTTGGACGTTACCGACGGTTCCGATGGAAGCTTCACAAGTTGCAAGAACTTTGCGAACTTCGCCAGAAGGCATCTTTAAAGTTGCGTATCCGTTTTCTTTTGCCATTAATTGAGCAGAAGCGCCAGCGGCACGAACCATTTGTGCGCCACGGCCTGGAGTCAATTCAATTGCGTAAACAAATGTACCGACAGGAATCATTTCAAGAGACATACGGTTGGAAGTTTCAACAGGAGCTTCATTTCCAGTTGAGAATTTGCCACCTTTTCTCATGTTTGTGTCGGCGAGGACGTAATAATATACGCCGTTTTGATCTTTGACGCGAGCGATACGAGCGCTACGGTTTGGATCGTATTCAATTTCCATAATCTCAAGATTGAGACCTTTTGGAAGATTGTGAGTCAATATGCGATAATGGCGTTTGACGCCGCCACCGCGATGACGAACAGTGATGCGGCCTTGATTGTTTTTGCCAGCATTCTGTTTTTTGGCCTTAGTCAAGGACTTCATTGGTTTCTTGGTTGTGATGCCGTCGAAATCTTGAGTAGTCTTTTGACGCTGAGCCGGAGTAGTTGGGCGATAAGCTTTAATACTCATTACTTGTTCTCCTTAGCTGCTTTCTTGTCAGCTTTTTCGGCTTCTTTTGCTGCCTTTTTAGCTTCCTTTGCGCTGCTTTTATCTGTTTTTTCTTCTTTAGCTTCTTCAGCTTCTTCGAAGACTTTGATTTTGTCACCTTCTTTCAAGGTAACGTAAGCAAATTTCTTGTCCTGGCGGAATGTGATGCCTGGATAAGCGTGTTTGCCTTTAGAAAATTTCGTTTTCTTGCCTTTGCGAGTAAGAACACGAACATCGATGACGGAGACTGAAAATTCTTTTTCGATGAGTTTGGCAATTTCTTGCTTGGTCATTGATTTTTCGACTGGGAAAACGTATGTGCGTTTTGCTTGTTCGAAATAAGTTTTTTCAGTTGCACGTGGTTCGATGGTGTGGAGTTTGACAATAGCTTGAGTTTTCTTTGTGTCAGCCATTATGCATTCTCCTTTCCAAGAAGCCAAGCTTCAACAGCTTTGAGAGCTTCTTTACCGAAAACAACTGCGTCTGCATTCATAATGTCGAAGACATTAAGATAGGTTGCGCGGACGACCTTCAAATTTGCAATGTTGTTTGTTGAGCGGAGAATTTCTGGGGTTTTCTCTGCGCATACTGCGAGAACGTTTTTGTCCTCGAGTTTCATATCTTTCAAAACCTTGACAGCTTCTTTGGTTTTTCCGGTGAATTTGACGGAAGAATCAAGGACAAAGACTGCTTTGTCGGCGTTTTTCAAGCTGAGGGCTTGAATAACGGCAACTTTCTTTGAGGTTTTTGAAAGTTTTTTGGTGAAGTTTTCGTTGCCAGTACGGCCGAAAGCAACACCACCGTGACGCCAGATTGGGTTTCTGGAAGAACCGAAACGGGCACGGCCTGTTCCTTTTTGCTTCCAAGGTTTTTTACCACCACCTGAAACTTCTGCGCGGGTCATGGTTTTTGCATGAGAGCTGCGAGAGTTTGCGAGGTAAGCGTCGTAGGCGAGCTTCAAAAGCTCATGGTTTTCGACTGAAACGCCGAAGATATCTTTATTCAATTTAGTTTCGGCCATTTTAGTTCCTTCCCTCGACAGTTACAATTCCCTTCTTTGGACCTGGGACTGCGCCCTTGAGACCGAGAAGGTTATTTTCCTTGTCAATATATGCAACAACGAGGTTTTTGACGGTGACTTGATCGTGGCCCATACGTCCTGGCATTTTTTTGCCTTTCCAGACTTTTTGCGGGTACATAGAGCCGATTGAACCGACTTTACGAATGTCGCCTTTGAAACCGTGGGTGTTGCGTGATTCGTTAAAGTTATAGCGTTTAACGGTGCCGGCAAAGCCTTTACCTTTGCTAATTCCAGTGACAGAAACTTTGTCGCCAAGATTGAAGTTTTCAACAGTGAGAGTGTCACCGAGCTTCAATTCTGGGGCAGATTCTGTACGGAATTCTTTAAGAACCTTAGGGTTGATATTTTCTCCAGCCTTTTTGACGTGGCCGGAAACCGACTTGCTCAGATTCTTACCCTGACCGTAACCAAGCTGAACAGCGTTATAACCATCGGTTTCGACGGTTTTTATCTGAGTCACTGTTGCCGGGCTGGCTTCGAGGATTGTCACAGGGGTAACAACGCCATCTTCACCAATGATCTGGGTCATACCAATTTTGGTGCCGAGAATGACTTGCATTCTATTTCCTTTCCCTTAAATTTGACATTATTAAAACCAGACTTATGAGCAGTTTCCGCGGACTTACTCTTGCGTCTAGCTGTAACTCTTAATAGAATATACGTGTTTAATTTTAGCATACATTGTCGAAAATGTAAAGAGATGAAACGGATATTTAATTTTTGCATTTATTAAAATTACTATATGAAAAATGCTCTCCTAAAGAGGGCATTGTAAGGTACGGGAGGTTGTTATTTAGCGTCTTCTTCGTTTTCGGCATCCTCTTCGTTGTTGTCTTCGCCAGTAACTATGAGACTATTGATAAAACGTGAACTGGATTTATTATATAAAGAAAAGCGGTCGCTTTTTAGGGCGACCGCTATGGTTCGGTGAACGAGAAACTTATCCGACGAGCCACGCCGCATGTGTGGTGTCAATTTCGTATTTTCCATCAGTATAGGACATTCCAATATTGAATATCGGTAAATTTATTTTTTCAAGGAAACCATTGTTCAAGTTCTGAGCGTAATCGAACTCCTCGAGTGTGAAAGCAACTGATGTTCCGTCTACGAAAATGATATGAATGTTGTTCTTGAGGTCACATAACGCAATACTGCCTTCAGTAATGTTTGCTATAACAGTATCGTCTGTTTCGATAAAATTGCATGTTGAGCCTTCGCAATCAAAGATTGCTATCTTTTCTTTTTTTCCGATAACCAATGACATTCCTATGCCTTCGGTCTGGAAAATGCGTCCAGTCGGAGATTGTGCGAGACAGGCGTTGTCTATGGGGTATTTCGGAAATGCTGCGGCGATTTTTTCGAGGTTTTCGGCTTCGAAATTGAAAAATTTAATCATAATACACTCCTCCTGTTTCCTTGCTGTAATAAATTTACGCACAAGGCGCTCAGCAAGCAGGAGAGTAAATTGAAATGCATTCAATAGACTCTTCTGCTTACTAAGCTTTGGAAAAAATCATTCACCTTTTAATGTTCCATAAGGATATGACCCTATAATTCTATTATACCACATATGGTTAAAAAAGTCAATATATTTGATATTTTTCATCAAAAAATCCCCTTGCGGGGACTTTTTGACCTCTGTTATTAGAGTTCGACGATTTCGTCTTCGGTTGGCTCGGTTTCTTCGATTTGAATGTTTTCGATAACCGGTTTGACGCCAGTTCCAACAGGAATCTTGCGGCCGATGATGACGTTTTCCTTGAGACCGTGGAGTTTGTCGACGCGGCCATTGATGGCGGCATTGATAAGAACACGGGTTGTATCCTGGAAGGATGCAGCTGAAAGGAAGGAATCGGACCAGATGGAAACCTTGGTAATTCCGAGAAGGAGATTATTGAAGGTGGCTGGTTCTTTGCCTTCGGCTTCAAGTTCGGCATTTTCGGCGGAAACGGCAGCACGAGAGGTGATGTCGCCAGAGACGAAGCTTGTGTCTCCTGCTTCTTCGATCATGACGCGGCTAAACATTTGGCGAATAATGATTTCGAAGTGTTTTGCGGAGATTTCGTGACCTTGGGCAGCATAGACGGACATAACGTCATCCATGATGTAGCGTTCGGTGGCTTCGATTCCCTTGTATTTCATGAGATCTTGGAGATTCAAGGAACCGGTTGTTAGGCGATCGCCAGCTTCGACTGAATCGTTGTTCTTGACGACGAGTTCGGCGTTGCCTGGGATTTCGATACGAACTTGGTTGCCCGCTGAAGCGACAAGAATGATTGCGCCGTCGACAATTTGAGCATTTGCATCAAATGGAGCAATGATTGGTTCTGCGCCTTTGGCTTTTGAAGCAATGACATCGCCGCATTTAACGGATGCGCCATCTTTGATTTTGGCTTTTCTGTCGCCAAGTTCAATGCGCTGAGTTTCGCCGGCCTCTGGGGTGATTTGGACGATATATTGGTTGTTGTCTTCCCAAGTTTCAATAACGCCGGAGATTGGGGCGACCCAAGCTTGACCTTTTGGATTGCGGGCTTCGAGAAGCTCTTCGACACGAGGAAGACCACGTGCGATTGCGCCGGAACCTGCAACACCAGAACCGTGCTTTGTATCGAGGGTAAGCTGTGTACCTGGTTCACCGAGGGATTGAGCGGCAATAACGCCAACTGGTTGGTCAGCTTCGACGAGTTCACGTGTGGACATATCGACACCGTAAGCCTTACGTGGAACACCGTTAACTGCGGTTGTTGAAAGGACGGATTGAATTTTGATTCCATCGATATTTTCGTCAGCTTCGATTTGAGCGGCGATTTCTGGGGTGATGAGTTCGTCGGCTTCAATGTAGCCTGGAACAGCTTCTGCTGTGTAGCGACCGGCGATACGTTGCGCAAAGCTAATTCCTGTGAGCTCAGTTTCCCACTTGAAGACGCCAAAGCCTGGATCGAAGGCTTCTTCTTCGGTTGTGAAGACGTCTTGAGCGACATCGACGAGACGGCGAGTCAAATAACCAGAGTCGGCGGTACGGAGAGCAGTGGAAACCTGGCCCTGACGTGCGCCACGGGTTGCAATGAAGGATTCGAGGGTTGTTAGACCTTTCTTGAAGGTAGATTTAACTGGGAGCTCGATTTCGTTGTTGTTAATGTCGACCATGATACCGATTTCTGCGGAAGCGAGCTTGATGTTCGAGACGGAGCCACGAGCACCGGAGTTGACCATGACGGCAATGTCAGTGTCGAGTTCGCCGAGCTTCTCTTTGAGGAAGTCGGAAATCTTTTTGTCGATGTTACGCCAGTTGGCAACTGTAAGGTTGTAGCGTTCTTCTTCGGTGACGAGGCCTTGTTCGAATTGCTCTTGAATTTGAGCAGTAATGCCGTCGCCTTCAGCGATGAAGTCGTCGATTTCTGGATATGTTGGGTAATCGTCTTTTGCGGTTGAGACAGAAGCGATGGTTTCATATTCGAAAGCGAGGTCTTTCAAAGCGTCGGCAGTTTTGACGGTTGTTTCGGCACCGTAGTTGTCGAAGATTTTTGCCATAACTTTTGAAAGTTGCTTCTTGTTTTGGACGTTGTTGTCATATGGGAAATCTTTTGGAAGAATTTCGTTGAAGATGACACGTCCAAGAGTTGTGTCGCGGATTTCTTTCTTTGCAAAGACGCGAATTGGAGTTTGAAGCTCGATAATTCCCTGGTCGTAGGCCATTTCTGCTTCATAGATTGAAGAGAAGGCTTTGACGTTGGAGGTGTCGGTTCCTGGCTTGTTGTAGGTTAAGTAGTAAATGCCGAGAACGACATCCTGGTAAATAGCGAGAACTGGAGCACCGTCAGAAGGTTTCAAGAGGTTCTTTGGTGCAGACATGAGTTCGCGAGCTTCGAGCTGAGCGTCTGCTGAAAGTGGTAGATGGACAGCCATTTGGTCACCATCGTAGTCGGCATTGAAACCGGATGCGACGAGTGGATGAAGCTGGATTGCTTTACCGTCGATAAGTTTTGGCTGGAAAGCTTGAACTGAGAGGCGGTGTAGAGATGGAGCGCGGTTCAAGAGGACATATTTGCCTTTGATGACGTCATCGAGAGCATCCCAGACAACTGAGTCGCTCGCTTCAATCATACGAGTTGCGACACGGATGTTGTTGGCGTATTCGTTTTTGATAAGCCAGCTAATGACAAATGGCTTGAAGAGTTCGAGCGCCATTCTCTTTGGGAGACCACACTCATTAAGTTTGAGTTCTGGACCGACGACGATAACTGAACGGCCGGAGTAGTCGACGCGTTTACCGAGAAGGTTTTGGCGGAAGCGGCCTTGTTTTCCTTTCAAGAGATCGGAAAGTGATTTGAGTTTGCGACGTCCGCTTTGGTTGCTGGCAGCATGTGAAGAAGAATTGTCAATGAGAGCATCAACGGCTTCTTGGAGCATGCGCATTTCGTTGCGGCAGATAACTTCTGGAGCGTTTAGGTCGAGAAGTTTCTTCAAACGGTTGTTACGGTTGATAACGCGGCGATAAAGATCGTTCAAATCTGAGGTTGCGAAGCGACCACCAGGAAGAGCAATCATTGGTCGTAGATCTGGTGGAATAACTGGGATGACAGTAAGAACTAGATCGTCTGGTTTGATTCCTGAAGCTTGCATGCCTTCAAGAGTTTTGAGACGTTTTGCGATTTTCTTGGCCTTTTGACCTTTGGCGGTTTCTGCTTCTTCGTGAAGATTATTAATGAGGAGATCAAGATCGATTTCATCGAGAAGTTTCTTGATGGCGGTTGCACCCATACCAACTTCGATTAAATCTTCGTAGCCTTCTGGGAGGTTGCGATATTCAACTTCAGTGATGACTGCGCCTTTGTTCATGCCTTCGAGGGCAGCTTTTTTGGCAAGGAAGTCGATTTCAAGTTCTTCGAGTTCTTTGGTTTGACCTTCGGAAAGAACTTTGATGTCTGTGTTTTCTGCTTTGGATTCGCTTTCATAGCGCATCTTGATGGCAGTTTTGGCAGCTTCATAAGTTGTTTCGAGATCGGCCAAAGTTTTCTCAACTTCTTCTTCTTTGACCTCGGTAATGAGATAGGTTGCGAAGTAAACAACTTTTTCGATGTTTTTGACGGTCAAGTCAAGAAGGAGACTGAGAGCGGAAGGAGTTCCGTGCATAAACCAAATATGTGCAACTGGAGCGGCGAGGGCAATGTGGCCCATGCGTTCGCGGCGGGAGATTGATTTTGTGACGAGATTACCTTCCTTGTCGACGGCAGCTTCGCGGGAGCGAACACCTTTGAGCTTTGCGTCGTGTGGATTAATGTCTTTTACTGGACCGAAGATCCTTTCGCAGAAAAGACCATCACGCTCAGGTTTCTGAGTGCGATAATTGATTGTTTCTGGTTTGGTGACTTCGCCGTAGCTCCAGTTAAGGATGTCGTCGGCGGAGGCAACGCTCAAACGGATTGAATCAAAATCGCTGGCGCTGATAAAATTGTCCATCCAAGCCATATTAGAACTCCTCTCCGAGGTCGACGGTTCCTTCTTCGTCGTCCTCAATTATTTCCATGCCTTCATCCTCGAGCAGTTCTTCAACGTCTTCATCATCGAGATCGGTGATTTCTGGCATTGATTGAGACTCGTGTTGAGCATAGATTGTTTGATCATCTTTTTCTTTTTCGATTTCTCTTGAAGTTTTTTCGATAACATCGGAAGCATCGTTCATTTCACCATGATCAAGAAGGTCAACTTTGAGGCCGAGACCTTGAAGTTCTTTAACGAGAACGTTGAAGCCTTCTGGAAGCTTTGGTCCTTCGATTGGTTCTTGTTTGATGATTGATTCGTATGCTTTTGCACGTCCGTAAACGTCATCGGATTTGATGGTGAGCATTTCTTGAAGAGTTGTGGCTGCGCCATAAGCTTCAAGTGCCCAAACCTCCATTTCTCCGAAGCGCTGACCACCGTTTTGGGCCTTACCGCCGAGTGGCTGTTGGGTAACCATTGTGTATGGGCCGGTTGAGCGAGCGTGGATTTTATCTTCGACCATGTGGTGAAGTTTGATCATGTGCATGATACCAACGGAAGTTTTTTCGTTGAATGGTTCACCAGTAAGACCGTCGTAGAGTTGGACACGTCCGTCTTCGTCGAAGCCGGCTTTCTTTAGTTCTTCTGAAATTTGTTCATCTGGAACACCGTTGAATGATGGAGTTGCGACTTTGTAACCAAGAGCAGTTGCGGCCATACCAAGGTGAGTTTCAAAGAGCTGACCGAGGTTCATACGGCTTGGGACGCCCATCGGTGAAAGAAGAATGTCGATTGGGGTACCGTCAGCCATGAATGGCATATCTTCAACTGGAAGAATGCGAGAGACAACACCTTTGTTACCGTGGCGACCTGCGAGCTTGTCACCGACGCTGATCTTGCGCATTTCAGCGACGTAGATTTTGATTTGCATGAGGACGCCTGCTTTGAGATCGTGACCTTGTTCACGAGTGTAGATTTTGACTCCGACAACTTTACCAGTTGATCCGTTCATACGGACCGAGGTGTCGCGAACATCTTTGGCTTTTTCACCGAAGATTGCGCGAAGAAGGCGCTCTTCGGAAGAGAGTTCTTGTTCACCTTTTGGAGTAATTTTTCCAACAAGGATATCGCCTGCGGAAACTTCTGAGCCGACAGTAACAATACCGTCTTCACCGAGGTGACGGAGGGCGTGTTCAGAAACGTTTGGAATATCGCGAGTAACTTGTTCTGGACCAAGTTTAGTTTCGCGGACTTCAACGTCGAAATCTTTAATATTGATTGATGTTAATTTGTCATCTTCGACAAGACGGGAAGAAATGACGATAGCGTCATCCATGTTATATCCACGCCATGGCATGAATGCAACAAGGAGGTCTTTACCAAGGGCAAGTTCGCCATCTTTGATGGAGGCACCTTCGATGAGAATGTCGCCTTTCTTGACTTTTTGACCACGGGAAACAACTGTGCGTTGGTTGTAGCAGCGGTCGTCGTTGGTTTTTTCGAAGTGAATAAGTTTGTATTCTTTATCGCCGTCTTTGTAGGTGACGATGACAGAATTGCCATCAGCTTTTTTAACTTCACCTGCGCCTTCGGCAACGACGATTTGAGAAGTGTTTTTGGCGACTTCGCCTTCAATGCCAGTTCCGACGGTCGGGTTATCGTTTCTGAGTAGTGGGACTGCTTGTTTCTGCATAGCGCAGGCCATGAGAGAGCGGTCAACACGGTTTTTCTCGACGAATGGAATGAGGGATGCGGAAACGCCAAGAATTTCTTTGTGGGCGGCATCGACGTGAGTGACTTCTGAAGAAGCAACTTGGACTGGAGCGCCGTTTTTGCGGGCAGAAACCCATTCTTCGACGAATTTGCCGTCTTTGTCGACTTTGATAGATGCATCAGCGATAATCATGTCTGCTTCGGCGGCTGCGTCGACATAAACGACTTCGTCGGTGACTTTTCCGTCTTTAACAACGCGATATGGTGCTTCAATGAAGCCATACTCGTTGATGCGAGCGTAGGTTGCAAGGTTCAAAACGAGACCGACGTTGGCACCTTCTGGGGTTTCAACGGTACAGATACGACCGTAGTGAGTTGGGTGAGCATCGCGGACATCGAAGCCTGCGCGTTCGCGGGTTAAACCGCCAGGACCCATTGAAGATAGACGACGCTTGTGGGCGAGTTCTGAGAATGGGTTGGTTTCGTCCATAAGCTGTGAGAGCTGAGAACTTGCGAAGAATTCCTTAACGGCTGCGACGACTGGGCGAGAATTTAATAGTTGGGAAGGAGTGACTTCTTCTGGGTTCGCCATAGACATTCTATCGAGGATGTTGCGTTGCAAACGGAGCATACCAAGACGGAATTGGCGTTGGACGAGCTCACCAACGAGTTTGACGCGACGATTTGAAAGTGAATCAATGTCGTCTGCTGGATCTTGAGTGTAATTCAAGCGGATGATTTCTGAAATAATTGCGATAAGATCTTCCATTTGGAGAGTACGGTGAGTACTGTCGTTTGGAGTGTCAAATCCGAGGCGTTGGTTGATTTTGTAACGACCAACACGGGAGTAATCGTAACGTTTGTAATCGAAGAATGTGCGTTCAATCATTGAGCGAGCATTATCGACGGTTGCGAGATCTCCCGGGCGAAGACGGCGGTAAACCTCAATAAGAGCTTCGGATTGACCACGAGTGGTGTCTTTGTCGAGAGTAGCGTCGATGTAGGCCATTTCGTCTTCGGAAAGATGTTTGAATTTATCTTTGATTTCGCTGTTTTTGGAAATTCCGAGAGCACGAAGAAGAGTCGTGACTGGGATTTTTCTGCGGCGGTCAATTTTGACATAGATTGCGCCGTTTTGAGCGGTTTCAAATTCGAGCCAAGCACCACGGCCAGGAATGACTTTTGCGCCATAGTAGCGTTTTTGACCGATTTGATCGGCGGTGAAGAATACGCCTGCTGAGCGAATGAGCTGGGAGACGATGACGCGTTCGGTTCCATTGATAATGAAAGTTGCGCGATCGGTCATCCAAGGATAATCGCCAAAGTAGATGTCTTGCTCTTTGGTTTCGCCTGAAATTTTGTTGGTCAATTCAACAATAACGTGAAGAGGAGCTTCATAAGTTGCAAGATTTTCCTTTGCTTCCCTTTCGTTTTCTTTTGGTTCTTTGAAATAGTAATCTTTGAACCTCAACGACAATTTTTGACCGGTGTAATCGTCGATTGGATTGAACTCGTTGAAAACTTCGCGGAGTCCAGATTTGACATAGTCTTCCCAGCTGTCCTTTTGATGTGCAATAAGGTCAGGAATAGGAAGAGCTTGGTCACCTTCTGTAAAGAAAATGCGACTGCTTTTCGGTTGTGATTTCACAGATGTCCTTTTTTATTAAGTTTTGTAATCTTTAATTCCCTGTTTATAACTCCAGAAACTGGGAATTAGCGCCGAAGATTACTGCTGATTTTTGTCGAGACATTCGCCAGATGTCGCGACGTCAAAAAATCAGCAAACTACTTCTTGGTGGTTATTTTAAGGGATTTTTTCATAAAAATCAAGAGGTTTTTTCTCTGTTTTAAACATAAGCATTGACTTTTTGAGTTGTTTGTGTTATAATGAGTAGGGGTATCCCTAACTAAATTTCTATATAGGGGGTAATATCGTGGCGTTTTTTGTACGACGCAGAACCTTAAAAGAGTTAAATAAAATTGATATTGAATTCGAATCCGAAAGGTGGGTCGAATCTTATCATCGCTACAACATGATGGCTTCTTCGGATAAATTTATTCGTGACCGCATGAAGTTTGTTGATTTATGGATAAAAATTATGCAATTGGAAATGCGTGGTGGAATACTTGATCCGGACATGACTTTCCAAAAAGTAAAACGCATTTCGGGAATTCATCCTTCGATTGAGGATATTTATTTCATGAGAGGATTTATTGTTTCTCATTGGAAATACGGTCTCGATTTTCTGAATATGAATTCTTATAAGTCATCCGAAGATTTAATACCGATCGTTGAGGACATGAAGAGAAGATATTATTTCTCTGAAGAGGAATATCATATGCGGCATGATGAAGCTGTCGAACTCAAAAAACACTTTTATTGACTCTTGGGGCGGTTTTCCGCCCCCCTTTTTTTTCGATACGAAAATTAACCAAAAAACCACCTCGGCGAAGGTGATTTTTTAGACAAAATAAACTCTCAACGTGTATTTTATTAACTTAAAACTCTAGAAGCTAATTCTCGCAGTTTTAGCTTGTTTCTATTATACATAAACGTATTTTATTTTGCAAGTGCTAATTTGCATTTTTTTAAAGAATCATGTATAACAGGGGGACAAGAAAAATCTTAGTACATTGAAAAGGAGTGAAGAATATGAATTCTTACCATGAAATGCGTTCAATCGCAGAGCAATTTGATGTTTGCGGAAAAATTGTTGATATTCGTGAACATGGATCAGGCAACATTAACCGCACGATGTTTCTTTATACTAGTGAAGGCAATGAATATATTTTGCAACGAATCAATGTAAATGTTTTCACGAAACCCTATGTCCTTATGCGAAACATTGCAAGTGTAACTGATTACTGCAAAAAGTTCATCGAAGAAAATGGCGGAAATCCTGATCGTGATACGCTGACGATCGTGAAGACGAAAGATGGCAAGAACTTGCTGAGATTTGGTGACGAATATTACCGGATGTATAAGTACGTTGAAGACTGTATGGTGTTTGACAAATTGACGACTTCGGAAATGTTTGGTTCGGCTGGCGAGGCTTTTGGAAAATTTGTTCGTATGCTTGACGGTTATCCGATTGAGGAACTTGATGAAACGATTCCGAACTTCCATAACTCAAAGATTCGTTATCGCGATTTTTTGAGAAGTGTTCGTCGTGATCCGTGTGGAAGAGTTTCTGAAGTGTTGCCGGAGATTGAGGCTATCAAGTCGAGGTTTTTCGATTTGACAAGAATCATTGATTTGATGGAAGTTGGTGAAATTCCGGTTAGAGTGACACATAACGATACGAAGGTTAGCAACGTCTTGTTCGATAAGGATACCGGTAAGGCTCTTTGTGTTATTGACCTCGATACTGTAATGCCCGGTTCAATTCTTTATGATTTTGGCGACGCAATTCGTTCGGGCGCCTCAACTTCACCTGAAGATGGCGAAGCGCCGAAACTCGACATGGAATATTTTATGGCTTTTACAGCACAGTATCTTGCGCAGACCAGTGATATTTTGAAGCCGAAAGAAATTGAGAATTTGGCGTTTGCATGTCGGACAATTACGCTTGAACTTGCGATGAGATTCTTGGATGACTATGTCAACGGAGATACGTATTTTCGCTGTAAATATGAAAACCATAATCTTGTGCGTGCACGGAATCAGCTGACTTTGCTCGAAAGTATGGAAGAACATTATGATGAGATGTGTGCAATTATTAATAACATTTTGGCACGTCGAAACGAGCTGATTGATCCTATCTAAACTCCAAAAAAAGTCTCCGGATTTCCGGAGACTCTTTTTGTGTGAGTTTTGAGATGCGTTGACTAAATATCGAGATCGTCGAGATCGGCGAGTTCTGCGCGAGTTTTCTCGGCAAGTTCAGAACCTTCAGAAACGGGCTCGTTTTCCTCTTCGGTTGATTCTTCTGGTTTTTCTTCAGAAACCGGAGCTTCGTCGTTGACGATTTTGAGATTGTAGCGTGCGTCGTTCTTTGTGCCAAGAGCACGAAGAAGGGTGCGAAGGGATTGCGCGGTTGCACCACGACGACCAATGACGCGGCCGACATCTTCAGGGTCGACAGTGAGGCTCAAAAGAACGCCTTTTTCGTCGATTTTTCTTTCGACTTCAACTTTGTCAGGATTGTTAACTAAGGTTTTTACTATGTATTCTACGAATTGTTGGTCAATAGTTGCCATTTTCGGGTTTTCTCCAGGTTAAGGTTAATGATTTTATTATAGCACGTCTTTTGATTTATTTTATAATTCTTGTTTTCCTCCTTTGTTTTTTATAAATCTGGGTACATTGTTTTTCTGATTTTGTCGGTTGCGGCTTTGATTGATTCTTCGTCTTGGAGGAATACATAAAGTAATTCTGATGGAATAGTGTAAGTATATTCGTGGGATTCGAAGCCAGTAAGGTTTATTCGTTCGATTTGCCAGGAAGGCATCTCGTCAAGTTGAAGATTGATGAGATCATAGATTTTTTCGGTTGGAATATTGGTTTGGAATCCTCCGTTCATGGAATCTAGGAGATTTTTATAATTGAAAAGGATTGACTTGTCTGAGGAGACTTTATCGATGATTGCTGAAAGAACTTCTTGTTGATTTTGGACACGATGGACGTCGCCAGTGCCATAGGATTTTCTTTCTCTGGCAAAACGGAGAGCGCAGTAACCGTCGACGTAGTTTTCTCCGTACCCATACCAGCAATATCTGCTTTCAATATTGCTTCCGATATTTACCGGTTTTAAATAAAGTTCGGCATCTGAATTAATTGTGATGCCTCCGATTGCGTCAACTACATTAATAACGGTATTAAAATTGACGCGAACATAGTAGTTAATTTTTATGTTCATAAAATCTTCGATTGTTTGGCGGGTCATGTCGGCGCCATAAAGTCCGGAGTGAGTTAGCTTATCTTTTAGGCCTTCTGTTCCATAGAGCTGGACATAATAGTCTCTTGGAATACTCGTGAGAAGGATTTGATGAGTGTTTGGGTTGATTGTTGCAATCATATTGACATCACTACGGGAAACAGTTGCGATGTCTCCGGATGTATCGATGCCGGTGATAAGAATATTGAAAGGCTCGTCCTTAACATTAATATCGGATGTTTCATTGTTGATTGGGATTTTGATTTCTATAGTGTGGATAATTCTAATGTTTTCGCTTGTGAAATTTGGAATCGACTCGGACACCATTTCGAACAGCGGAGCTTTTAGTAGTAATGAATCGCTACTGCCTTCCAGGAGTGATGTGCTTGCTTCTAGGAAATTCGAATAAGATGTTGTTGTTAGTGACAAAGATAATGAATTGATTTTTTCCACTGCATCCGCATAGGACTTGACTGGGTCGTTGTAGATGGCGAGCGTTTTTGAGTTCAAATCATCAATTGTTTGATATTCCGAATCGGACTTAACGATGACGTAAAATTCTTCAATTTGATAGCCACCAGCTTTGATGATTTCGAGAAAATCGAAGACATTGCCTGCATTGATGTATGCAAAAATGAAAATTACAGTAAGAAGGGTTTCAAAAACTATACAGAGTGTTTTGGCGATTTTTCTACATTTGTTAGAGAAGGTGATTAGCGCAAAAAGAAGTGAAACAACAGAAATGGCGGCAACACACGGGTAGAGATATTTGTCTGGGAGAAGTACTTTTGAAAAAATATTGATACATGAATAGCAAGTTGTGATTAGATACAAGAAGAAAAAGATGGCGCCTGTGATCTTGATTCCTTTGCCAAGTTTCTTTTTTTTCTTTTTTTGCTGACTAGGTTTGTTCACTATTTCTTCTTTCTTCTGATCTTTTAGTTCTAAATCGTATGGATCTTCCTTTGAAGTGTTATTCTCGGGTTTTTCTTTGTCTACGAATTCATCTTCATTCTCTGGTTCTAGAGTGGATGGAATTTCTTCTTCAAAAATTTCGGTTATTTTTTCTATTTCTATTCCGTCTTCGGTTTCTATTTTTTCTTCTCTTGTGATTTTTGTGAATTTTATGGAATCGCCGATATGATGGATGCTATTTGCGTTTTTCAACTGTGGCATGCCGAGGTTTTTGTTTCTTGGTTTTATTTCTGGCATTGCACTGGTTTTTGGATTCTTTTTTTTGCTGGTTTTTGGCATCTTTGCTCCACTAAAATATTAATGCTTAGTTTGATTTTAACATAAAATGGTTGTATTTGTAAAAAATGCCGATGATTCTTTTTTTATTCTTCTTTTTTATTCGAGAGAGATTTTTACGCGTTTGTTTCTTACTTTTTGCATTTCAAGTTCAGTGTCTGAAAAATAAAATTTAATAAGGACAAGAAGGAATCCTGCGGTTATGCCTGATAGAAAATAAATAATTTCATCTTTTATAATATCGATATTGGTGGGGTTTTGTGACTCGGTCGCTTCATCAAAAATTTGAAGATTATCGATTGTATAGGTAGCTTTGATTTGTTCGATGAGATTTTTGGCGATGGAATTGGCAATATTTTTTGATAGCTTTGCGTCTTCGGTTGAGACGGATATTTCCGTGATGACGGTATCGGTGCTTGTGGTGATTTTTATACTGTTTTTGAGGTTATCGTAGGTAGTTTTTAGATTTAATTCTTCAATTGTTTTCGACAATACTTGACGAGATGTGCCGATTTCTTTGAAAGTTTGAGAAAGACTTTTACTAATTGAGATGTCTTCTTGAGAAACTTTTGTTGTCCCGTTACTACTAAGAATTATCGAAGAGGTTGAGGCGTAAATAGGTTTTTTGAAACATAAGGAATAGATCGAACCGCTAATGATGACCAAAACAGTAATAATAATCGGAATCACTATTTTGCTTTTGGCGTATAAAAACAAATCTTTCGCGCTAACTTCTTCCATATCTGTTGTTATAATATATAATATTTTGTTTAGCTAATAAAGAGGGTTTAATGCAAAAGTAAAAAAGATTGTCGGGTACGGCATTCTTTTTAGACTTTGGCTGTTTGACGGCGAGTTTCGAAAGTTGGTTGTTTTGATTCTTGTTTGCTCGCTTCTGGTTGTTTAAAGTAAAATATTACAAAGATTACTCCGAGACCCAGGATAATTCCGAGGACTCCATAGGTTAATTCGTCTTTGATTAGATTGATGTTTGTTGGCGCACTTGCGACGACTGCTTCGTCGAGAACGCGAATGTTTGTGATGTCATAGATTGAAGAAATCTCTTCTATAAAATGTTTCGCGACTGAGTCTGCGATTTCTTTTGATTCGGTTGCGTTTTCTGATTCAATGGCGATTTTGAGAATGACCGTATCGCTGACGGTTGAGACGGTAACTTTTTTCGCCAATGATTCATAGGAGGTGTCGAGGTCTAGGTCTTCGATTGTTCTTCCGAGAACCTGTCGGGATTTGGCAATTTCTGCATAGGTTGACGAAAGGCTTTTGTTGAGCGAGATGTCGTTTTGACTGATTTTGCTTTTTCCATCACCACTAAGGACAATTGATGTTGAAGATTTGTAAATTGGTGTTTTGAAAAACAGCGAATAGATTGAGCCACCAACAAACGTAACCAAGAAAATGATTATAAAAAGCCAGAGCTTTTTCTTTAGAAAATTGAATATATCTTTAAAACTTAACTCTTCCATTGATGTGATTTTAGCATAAAATAATGAGAATGTAAATAGTAAAGATATAGAATTGAATTTTTGGCTAGAATATTTTAGTTAACTAATTTTTCCATAATTTCGATTAAAAATTTAACATCCTCGGCTGAGCTTCCGCGAGAGAGGTTGGAGAGTAGTCTTTCTTGTTTTAAAGTTTGATTAGTGACCTTTATTTGGATTTTAATCTCTGTCGAAAATTCCGCGAGTATAAACTTTGCTCAAAACGTTATCTAATTCATCGGTGACGCGGTTTGCAATAATAATGTCGGATGTATTTTTGAATTCATCCAGGTTATTTACGATGCGGCTATTGAAAAATGATTCTTCTTTTAGAGTTGGTTCATAGACAATAACCTCAATTCCTTTAGCCTTGATGCGTTTCATGATTCCTTGAATGGCGCTGGCACGGAAGTTATCTGAGCCAGTTTTCATAGTTAATCGATAGACTCCGACGACTTTTGGTTGTTTTTTAATAATCATATCTGCGATATGATCTTTACGCGTGCGATTACTTTCAACAATGGCACTAATAAGATTTTCTGGAACATCTGCATAATTTGCGCGGAGTTGTTTTGTGTCTTTTGGAAGACAGTATCCTCCATAGCCAAAGGACGGATTGTTATAGTGTGATCCGATACGTGGGTCAAGGCAGACTCCGTCGATGATGTTTTTTGTGTTGAGTCCTTTCATTTCTGCATATGTGTCAAGTTCATTGAAATAGGCAACACGCAATGCGAGGTAAGTATTTGCAAAGAGTTTTACGGCTTCTGCTTCGGTTGAGTCCATAAATTTTACTGGAACATCTTTGGAGAGAGTGGCGTCTTTTAAAAGTTGTGCGAATGTTTCTGCTTTTTCTCCGGTGCCGCCAACAATAATTCTTGAAGGATACAAATTGTCTTCGAGCGCCTTCCCTTCTCGGAGAAATTCTGGACTAAACATGATATTTTTGATACCGTATTTTTCCTTGATATTTTTCGTAAACCCAACAGGGATGGTTGACTTGATAACCATCATGGTTTTGTTTGGATCACAGACTTTGATGACTTTTTCGATTATGTCTTCGACGGATGATGTGTCGAAGAAATTTCTCTCATCATCATAGTTTGTCGGGGTACTAATGATGACGAAATCTGCATCCTTGAATGCTTCTTCGTAATTCAATGTTGCTGTGAGATTCAGCTTCTTTTCCTTGAAATATTTTTCAATATATTCGTCTTTGATTGGCGAAATACGATTATTAATCATGCTAACTTTTTCTGGAATAATATCCAGTGCAAAAACTTCATGGTTTTGACTTAATAATGTTGCAAGAGAAAGCCCAACATATCCTGTCCCTGCTACTGCTATTTTCATTATTTCTCCTTTATTCCTTTATAGATTTTATTAACTTCTTTATATGTTTCGACTGTTCCGATATCAAAACGATTCCCTGGCATTTTCATTGCGAAGATATCTGTTTTGTTTGTGAGAAAACTGATAAATGCTCCTGGAGAATCGAGATCTTTTCCTGATTGTACCATATTTTTGAGGAATTTCAAATCGGCTTTCTTATAAATATAGAATGGTGGGCAACATAGGTTTGAAAAAGGTTTTTCTGGTTTTTCTGCCATTTTAGTAATTTTTCCATATTCATCGATAGTCATACATGAACGTTTTGGGAGAGTGCTGAGGTTTTGCTCTTCATAATAAAAGACGGAAGAGCTTTGTTTTTCTTCGAAGAAATCAAGAAAATTGTTAAGCGAAAAATCGAGAACATTATCTCCAGCTAAAACGAGCAGGTCGTCGTCAATTTTGAGCTTTTCTATAACAAGGGCAATATCGACAATCGCACCAAGTCGTGTTTCATTCGATTCGGTGCCATCATCGATAATGGTGATTTTTTGAGAGTGTTTTGTTTTCCATTTTTCAAAAATGTTTATGAATTTGTGATTTGTCACGACGATATATTCGTCGATTTTTTTGGTTGTTTCAAGATCGTCGATTAGCCAGTCCAAAATTGTTTTTCCCGATACTTCGAGAAGTGGTTTTGGAAAATTTTTTGTTAATGGATAGAGTCTGGTTGCATAGCCTGCGGCTAGAAAAAGGCATTTCATTTGTTGTTCTCCTTGTACCAGTCGGTAAATTTTTTAATTCCTTCTTCAAAGGTGGTTTTTGGACTATAACCAATGAGGTTTTGAGCTTTGGTAATATCGGCGAAGGTAATTTCTACATCCCCTGGCTGCATTGGGAGTTGCTCTATTTTTGGCTCTACCCCAAGTGTTTTCCCGATTGTCTCGATCATTTGCTTGAGACTAACCGGGCTATTGTTTCCAAGATTAAGAACTTCATAGACATTATTATTATTCGTAACGTAATTTGCGGAACGAATAATGCCGTCAACAATGTCATCAACAAAAGTGTAGTCGCGCGATGTGGAGCCATCACCGAACATTGGAATTTTTTCTCCATTTAGCATGAGGCGAGTAAATTTGTTGATTGCGAGGTCTGGACGTTGTTTTGGTCCATAGACCGTAAAGAAGCGAAGCATGATAATATTCATATTATAGAGGTGATGGTAGACGTGAGCCATGACTTCATTAGCTTTTTTGGTTGCTGCATATGGGCTGATTGCGAAGTCAACAATCATGTCTTCGCGGAATGGTGTTTCTTTGCAGTTGCCATAGACGCTGCTTGATGATGCCATAACTAGATTTTTGATGTTGTATTTTTTTGCTATTTCGAGGATGTTTTGTGTACCATCCCCATTGACGTCCTGATAGAGCTTTGGGTTTTCGATTGAGGGGCGTACGCCGGCCATGGCGGCAAGATGGATGATAGTGTCTATTTTATTTTCTGAAAAGATTTTCTCAAGGACATTCGTGTCACGAATGTCCTCTCTGTATAGTTTGAAATTTTCTGATTTTACAAGTTCGGAAATGTTTCTTTCTTTGATTTTTGGGTCATAATAATCACAAAAATTATCAATTACGATAACTTTATTTCCTTCCTTGATAAGTCTTTCTGATAGCGTTGAACCGATGAAACCGGCGCCGCCTGTGATAAAATAATTCATTTTTTACTCCTTTTTAATGTTCTTTTTAGAATTTTTAGAATATCCTTGAAATCATCTTTGAATAATAGGATATTGGTTGGTAGTACGATCATTGTTGTGATGGTGAAGATTTTGATTGCGTAGACGACCCATACGAAATATGATGTCATTTCTGGCATTTGTACAAAATGCGATATGGCGACGATGACTATCGTTTCGAAGGCGATTAGAATTATTTTTTGGATGCTTTTCCAGATGTTTCGTTCAAGAATATATTTGTTTGAATGATAAATAAATTCAGCTGTGCGAATAATCATTGCGACGAGTGTGCCAATTGCAACTCCAACTAATCCGAATTTCCAAACTAGAATAATTGATAAGATAATATTTGTTCCAGCTTCAACCCATGCGCCTTTTCGAGTTTCTTTGAAATGTCCGGCCGATAGAATGATTGTACTGTATGGTAGTCTGATCGCCCAGGTAAATTCGGCTAGAGTAATTAAGACCCCAAAGGTCCATTGAGTATAGGTTGCATCTGTGATTTCTTTTGTGTATATCTGAACAAAAGGAACAATAAGAAGTATAGTGCAGGTATATACTATTGAACCGATTGTGAAAAATAGAATTTCGTAGGCATTGAAACGCTTATTTAAATTTTCTTTTTCTTTTTTCGCAATAATATCACCAAAGGTTGCAGAAATTCCGTTTGTTGCTGCTTGAACTAGATTCTTAACGCCAACTAAAATTAGCGAGTATACGGAATAAATTGATACGTCCGTCAGTGAAGAAAAGAATGTCAAAACAACAGTATCGGTATTATGGTGGACTACACTCGCAATATGTTGTGCAAGTCCATCCCACTTTTGCTCGATTTTGAAATTCTTGTTCGCTGTTTTGAGATTGATATTGTATTTCTTTTTGACATATATATTTTGAATAATTGGGCGAAAGGCAAAAGCAGCAACCGTTGCGAGTTTAATAATGTGAATTGATGCATTAAATTTGGTTAGGATGACGGTTAGAATTGTAGCGAGGACATATGTCCCAGTTTGTATAATTGAAATGACATAACTTTTTTGATCTGCTTGGAGAAAAAGGCGATAAGCCATACCGAAATAGTATTCCGCGAATGTACTGATTGAAACAATAAATACCATTGATGCTGTAAATATGTAGTCGAAATTTGAATTGATTGTTGCTGGATATAAGAAAATCAGGCCAATTAGATAAATGACAAAAATATAGGAAATTTTTTTGAAGAATTTTTCTGATGCTCGAAGAATGTCTGAAATTTTTTTATTATCTTTATTAGCGAGTGGCTTATAGAGAACAGACTTGACTACTGGTCCAAAGCCAGATTCAAGAAGTGTAATATATCCAAGGAATTGAGTAATTGATGAAATTAACCCATTTGTTTCTGAACCAAAACGGCTAATAATTATTTTTGGGACAATAAAACCATAAACAATCGCGATTAATTGTTGAATTATGTTTGTAAGAATATTCCAAAATGCTTTTTTGCTACGCATTATATATGCCGTATTGTTTCCTGAAGTTAGTAATTCTTTCGTCTATTATTTTACCCCTATCGATAACGCACGCCTTATCGATCGTATTGTTTGGCTTGCTATTAATTATGTCATCCAGGTATAAGCACAAAACATTGCTAAGATGCTTTGTTGTGGTTTTAAACATCATTGCTGGCGTGTTGTCAACAGCATAGTGAATTATTCCGTCAACTTCATAGATTGGATTTGAGATTGTTGTTGGATGAGTTGTTTCAATTTCAAGATGTGGGTCGCAGCTAATGTCTATTATTATTGTGCCTCTCCTGAATTTTTTGAGATTTTCTTTGTAGATTAGTCTGTCGGTTCTTGAAGTATCCCACATGACGCAGTTTACGATTATGTCGTAATCATACATTTTTTTGCGGAAAAGGTCTTCTAGGTTATAATCATAAACATCAACTTTGCCGCCCAGTCCGGTCAGAACTCGCATTGCACCTTTTGCAGTTTTCCCATTTCCGATGATGGCGATTTTTGCATCATAGGGCATCATCCCGCAATATGTGAGGGCTTGAAGGACTCCTGCTTCACCGGCTAGTTCTCGGTTTAGATAGAAAATATATCTCCCATCCTCGTACATTTCTTCCCATGCAATTACCGTGTGCTTCTTCTCTATGCATTTTGTTGTAAAATCTATATTTTGTACTGCGTGTGCCCATCCAAAGAGGGTTTTTCCGCTATCAAGTTTATCAAGATAATCTGCATCGCCAAGTTTAACGTCGCATATAATATCTTTTTTGAAGGCTTCTTCGCGCGTGCAGATATTTGCGCCGGCATCGACATATTCTTGATCGTTAATTCCTAGACATTCACCATAACCTTTTTCAAAAAATAATTGCTTCTTATAGTTAATATTGACTAAATCTTTTGGCAGAAGCGCGCGTCTTCGCTCGTTGTTTTTGTGACTTATTAGAAATCCAATCGTTTTCATTTTTTCTCCTAGTTGATTTTTAGCATTTTAGTTAAATAATTGTCTGTAATTTTTTTTCTATTAATGTCAAATCCTGACGATGGGTAGAAAGTAAGTTCCCCAAAATACAATTTGCCGTTGACTTCATAGAAATCTGCTCTTACGAACTTTATTCCTTTTGATAAAATACTGGCAAATTTAAACATTTTTTTTAGGTTTTCTGGTTTTTTCGCATTGATTTTATCTCCATATTTTATTCCGTCGTTCGTCATTTCTTTTTGTATTTCCCAGTTTTTATCAAAGAATATGAATTTTGCTCCGGACTTACTAAACCTATCGAAACAAAGCATTGCATAGTCGTTTTTGCCGTCAAATGAATATATTTTATAATCTCTAAGTTCTCCAACTTCTGTGTCTTCCATATATTGTTCGATTATTATTCGGGGTTTTACGTCTTTATATGGCCATTCTCGACCCGTCAAGTAGAAATTTCGTCTTAGGGCTTTATTTATTTTTTTTCTTGCTTTTTTAATATCTAAGGTATGTTTGTCCTTGCAGACAACTACGCTTCCTGAATTGTGGGTGCATTTTATAACGAATTGATTGGGTAATTTATCAAAATTGATATCGCTAAATTTTTCGTAAACACCTATTGTTGGAATAATGTATTGTTCTGGATTATCGATATTGTTTTTTCTTAGTATGTCGACAAAGTAATTTTTTGCAGTTGCTTTGTCGACCATTTTGATATATTTTGGGTTACGATCATTTAATTTAAGCCATTGTAGTTTTTCGTTGAAAGTTCTAGGCGTATCAATGTTGAGTTTTTTCCCTGTTTTTATTTTGAAGAGCATTTTAATATATTGTTCGTCGTTTAGCAGTACGATACCTCGATTATTTAAAAAAACCAATATGTTTTTTGGGTTTTTGATTGTTTCAATTAGCTTGTTTTGCATTTATTAATCTCCTATCTTATTATTGGTGTTTCATCGAATATAGTATGATATTGGCTTGCCCCGCTTTTGTCTTGTACGACACCTCTCCACAATATTACTAACATTACGATTATGGTAAGCGTGCTTAGTATCTTCTTATATTTTATATATTTTATTAGGAAAGGTATCCCGTCTAATATTGTAAGGCCAAAAAACAGGGCTTCTCGATTTAAATAAGTGAAGGTACTACTAATAATATAGAATATTATGGTTATAGAGTAAAGAACTGCATAGTCATATGCTTTTTTTATAATATCATCCGTGGCAAGCTTATTCTTTTTAAATATTAATATGGATAATTGCATAATTAGCAGTAGTATATAAAATAATATTTTCGATACTGAGACGCCACCGTGTCCGTACCTCAAATCTGTAACATAATGTTTGTAGGGTAAGATACTAATTATGATACTCATTATTTCATTTTTAAATAGTATAACAACGATGGACAATAATGCAAAAACAAGTGGGAACCATTTTTTTTGATTTAGTCTATACGCTATTGGATATGTTATTAATATGATTGCGGATGTATGAGTTAAAATTGCTAAAATTAAATATAAAATGGATTGTTTAACTTTTTTATGTCTTATGGTGCTAATGAAATTTAGTCCAAAACCTATTGCTAACCATTGTTGCATAATATTCATAGGGTGAAGGATAAACATTGCTATATATATGATAGTGCTTAGGTAAATATTTGACGAATTTTTATAAATGTAGTTTGCATATAAAAGAGAGGTAAGGGAAGATACCGTCACAAGATAAAATGTTGGTTTTTTTGAAATAAATCCACAAATTTTCTCTATAAAATGGAGGATAACCTCTGTGCCGGTTCCTCCAAATCTATTGCCTCCAGATAAAAAAGAACTTACGTAGTTCGCCGTATCAAAGCCAACATCTTCTCTTCTAAAACCGACAAATAATGCGATGGTTGAAAAAATGATTATCAGATATAGTAAATCTTTTCTCCGTTTGCTTCCAAGGTATTTTTCCAAATGAAATAAATTTAAAAGTGGATATAGTATAATTGAGGCAAAAAATATAGCATAGTAGTAGGTCATAGATTTGATGTTTCCTTTATGTAATTGATTATTTGCATAGCTCTTGTTTTGATTGTTAAATTAGCAGAAGATTTCTTACTTGCTCCTATTAGCTTTATTAGATTTTTTTTGTCTGAGCATAAAGTATTAATTGAATGTGTAATTTCGTCAATATTGTCCGGATTAATTAGCATTGCGTTTTTTTTATTTAGTATATCCTTATTGAAATCTCTATCGGAAGTTATTATTGGTAGGCCGCATGCCATTGCTTCTATGATTGCGTTACAACACCCTTCGTTCCTTGTTGGGAGCACAAAAATGTCGGATGCGCTATAGAAATATGGAAGATCATCGTGATTGACTGGTTTATTCCAAATACAATATTTCGTATTTGGCTTTAATTTTCCTTTTCCAGCAGCTGCGAGTTTTACTTGTCCGCCTAATGACTCTATGGCTTTTGAAAGCCTATCTATGCCCTTTCGTTCATCAAAACTACCAACGAACGAGACGATGAAATCATCTTCTTTAAACCCGAATTTTTTTCTTGATTCTTTCTTATCTCGAGGGTAGTATTTTTTATCATCAATGGCGTTTGGAATGGTGCGTATTTTTTCTTCTGGATAATAATTTTTGATCATGTTTTTATTTTGAGTAGATACGGCGATTACTCCGGCCAATGATTTTAATTCTTTTTTTACTGCTTTTTTACCATAATGGTTAATTGTTGCTAGGGTTGCTTCTCCATATGCCATATATGAAGGAATACCGTATTTTTTTCCAATTTTTGCAGCAGTTATGCCGGCTGGTGTAACAAAATGACTATAAATTGCGTCTGGCTTTCGTGTATCACGTTTGATGATTTTTTCTACGGATTTTCTAAAGAAAAACGTTGTGATCTTTGATGGGTTAAAAAAACCTATATTTTTTTGACCAAAACCTATGTAGCGTGGAAATATAACTTCGACTTGTGACTTCCGTGTCGGCTCAATTATTTTTTTTGGCAACTTGAGGTAACTTTTATTTAAGTTGATTGGTACGGGACAAATTACTTGACATAATATTCCTTGGTCTGCCATTTCGGTTACAAGTTCCTTTAAAAAAACGATTGCGTTTGGTTCGACTTTGTTGGGATATTTATTTGTTATGAATGATATTTTCATTATTTTTCCTTTTTTGGGAGAATTAATTTTTGCCCCATTTCTTTGTTAAAGCTTTTTGGTGTAACACGATCAAACCCAGCTCCGTTTGTAAATGTTAGTTCTCCGAAATAGATTTTTCCATTTACGACATAGAAGTCTGTTCTGACGTGCGGAAAATCTTCAGAGAGAATTTTTGCATAGTATAATAATTGTTTTGTTATTTTTTTGGATAATGGCTTTATGGGTTTATCATTTTCGAAGCCCATCTTAGTGTTTTTTAAGAGTTTCCAATCTGTATTATAAATATTTCTTTTATGATTATCGAATCTGTCAGTATCGACGATGATATATTCTGGCTTACCGTTGAAGCACATGATTTTGTAGTCTTCTGGAGCTTTTCCGGTCCCACAATCCAGAAAATCTTCGATTATTATTCGTGGTTTTTCTACGCCATAAAACCATTCACCATAGCATTTGATGAATTTTGTATTTAACCATTTAGTTAATGTTGCTTCCGTTTGCTCTATGCTTAGCTTTGATTTGTCTTGACAAATGATATTAAAGCCAGATCCATGAGTAACTTTTATTACAAATTTTTCTGGTAATCTTTCCCATGGAATTTTTTTCGCATTGAAGCCTTGCCAGATTATATTATTGAGGATTTCCGGACATTTCTTGTCTACATATTTTCTTACGGAGTATTTGTCTACAAGTTTAGGAATGATCGGGTTTTTATAATATAATTTTAGCCATTGTAATTTTTCAGTATAAGTTTGAGGGTCTTTTAGGTTGAGTTTTTCTTTCTGTTTGATTCTGTATAGTATTTTAATTGTCGTCTTTGGGCTTAGACTGTACAATAAATTGAATGGT
>JAZUHD010000013.1:0-11474 GCA_045641545.1 Candidatus Nanosyncoccus sp. | reverse complement strand
TGCTATCTCATCGCTCAGGTCACCGGCCTCGAACCAGGCCAAATGACCTACGTCATTAACAATGCCCACATTTACGAAAACCAAGTTGACGGTATTAAGGAACAAATGACACGTAAAGCTCTCGCCGCGCCGAAACTTTGGGTCAATCCAGACATTAAAGATTTTTTCAAATTTGACAACTCAAAAGAACTGAAAGATATCCACCTAGAAAATTATCAGCATCAAGGCAAAATAATTATGCCAGTTACGGAGTAAAATGATTTCAATTATTGCAGCAGTAGGAAAGAATTTAGAATTAGGCAAAAAAGGCGACCTTTGTTTTCGTTTGAAAGGCGACATGAAATTTTTCAAGGAAACAACTATGGGCCATTCCATTTTAATGGGACTGACAACATGGAAAAGTCTCCCCGGAAAACTTCCAGGACGCGAACATTATGTCCTCAGTTTTGACCCAGAAGAAAAGTTGCCAGAAGGCGTTCATGTGGTGACAGATTTACCCAAATTCCTCAAAAAGTGGCAGGGAAATTCGGACAAACTTTTTGTAATTGGCGGCGCATCCGTCTATAAACAGTGTCTAGATTATGCCGATGAGATGTTTCTGACAGAGGTCGAAGCAGAAGATAAAGAAGCCGACGTTTTCTTCCCGAGTTTCGACCAAACTTCCTGGAATCGCTCGGTGATTTTCACCCAAACTTCCGAAAAACACCCATACAGTTTTGTCCATTACAAACGAATTAAGGAAGAGAAGCTATGATTTAATTCCACGAATTTGATCTACCAAAGGCGACTCCTACCTTTTTTTCGAGGCATCTAAAAGAAATTCACGGTTTTTCCGAGAAGTCCACAGTTTCCGAGCAAAACGTGGCCGATGTTGCTCGAACGGCTTTGCGAGGAAACAGACTGGACTTTGAGAAAAAACAGACTGAATTTCCCAATGCAAGAAAAAATGGGAGAAGTCGAAAAGTAAAAAATGATGGAGAATAAGAAATAATACAAATTTAAAGGAGAAAGCATGAAAGATATTATCTTTGACTTGATTGAACAAGAAAAAGTTCGCCAAAAAGAAGGCCTAGAACTAATTCCGAGCGAAAACTATGTTTCGGCTGCGGTTTTAGAAGCAATGGGGTCAATTCTAACCAACAAATATAGCGAAGGCTACCCAAATTTCAAAGGCGTTCCGGGCGATAAAGAGGAAGAAATCGCCGAGGAAATTTTGCCAAACTACCGTTATTATGGCGGACAGGTGAATATTGACCGAATTGAAAGAATCGCCATCGACCGCGCTTGTAGACTTTTCAATGCCGATCATACCAATGTTCAGCCACATTCCGGCGCAAATGCAAACGAAGCAGTTTATTTTGCATGGTGTGAACCGGGCGACAAAATTCTTGCCATGAACCTCGGTCACGGCGGACATCTAACTCACGGCTCGCCAGTCACTCGTTCCGCAAAAATCTACAATTTCCTCGCCTACGGTACGACGGAAGATGGTGATTTGGATTATGATGAAATGGAAAAAATCGCAATCAAAGAACAGCCAAAAATTATTCTCGTTGGCTATTCGGCCTTTATGAAAATTCCAGATTTCGCACGTGTTAGAAAAATTGCCGACAAAGTTCCAGGCTGCCTCTTAATGGCTGATATGGCTCACGTTGCAGGTTTGATCGCTGCAGGCGTTCATCCAAATCCACTTGATTTTGGTTTCAATGTAATGACAACCACAACCCACAAAACCCTTCGTGGTCCTCGCGGCGGATTGATTTTATCAAAAGGTAATGTCGCTTCACCGTTGAAAAGACCAGAAAAAACTCTTGAAAACATTCCAATTTTGATTGATCGCGCAGTTTTCCCAGGCACTCAAGGAGGCCCACTCGAGCATGTCATTGCAGCAAAGGCCGTTGCTTTTGGTGAAGCTCTGAAGCCAGAATTCAAAACCTATGCTGAAAATATTGTCAAAAACGCCAAAAAACTTGCCGAAGAGTTGAAGAAATATGATTTTATTCTTCAAGGAAACGGCACAGAGAATCATCTTTTGCTTGTCAATGTCGAAAAATCCTTTGGAGTTAGTGGCAAATTCTATGAAAAAGCTCTAGATATGGTGGGATTAACTTTGAACGCCAATTCACTCCCAGGCGATAAAGGTGGTGCTTTCCGTCCAGGTGGCGTTCGTCTCGGCACACCAGCCATTACGACTCGCGGAATGGGCGAAAAAGAAATGATAAAAATCGCAAAATGGATGAAGGAAGTCAAAGATATCTGCGTTGAACTCGGTGACGAAGAAAAGTTGAAAGACGACAACGAGAAGCTTGAAAAAATTCACGAAGAAGTGAAAAAGCTCGCCCTCACCTTCCCAGTCCCCGCAATCTAACGCCAAAAGATAGAACTTGACATTTTAATATGCTTATGCTATAATGGAAGAATAGCGTAGGAGATGACGCAATTCTTTTCGAGTAAATCATGACCATGTGTGCTATAATAAAACCAACTGGGGTAGTAGCTCACCTGGTAGAGCGCAGCATTCGCATTGCTGAGGTAGTCGGTTCAAGTCCGATCTACTCCACCAGAACGTATATAAATCGGATTTTGCCCCTTTTCTCCTATAAAGTGCCGTTAAGTACTTTACGAGGTTCAGGGGCAAATTTTTTTGACGATTTTTCAAAAAATCGAGTCACAGAGATGATTCTGCTTCTATAAATTTGACTGTTCATATCCTGCATCCTCCCTTTCATATATCGTAAAGTTTTAAGGATGTTTCCAACTATTCCGTACTAATTCTTGTCTTGCTCTTGTATGCCTTTGTTGAGTACCAAAAAGGCAGGATCTCACTTTATTCGGCCCACCTTGTGTTTTATTTGGAGTAGTCGACATCTCACTTAGCATTGTAGGTCTCATTAAATTTTCAATTTGATACAAAACCACCTCCTTGACATTGTCCACAGACACATTATTAACACCGAACGCGATATACAAAACATCATCGAGCCTTTATCCGCACTTAGCTCGCATGTATCTTAAAGTTTTTCGAAGCTATCCTAATTTAAAAAAATCAAAAAGAACCGCCGATCATCATGATTGGCGGCTGTGTTTTGGTCTCTCGACCATTCAAAGAGTTAGCTGGTTGCGTCCATCTCGTCTAAATAGTCTGCGAACTCTTTCACGGTTCTAATTTCGGGATGGTCATAATACCTTCTTTCGTACTGCGCTTGTACTCCGTCAGATTCCTGACCAGTAAGCTTTTGGCAGCTTCCTCTGTCATGAAGATAGAGTTTTGCGAACTTTTCGTAATCGAAAGATTCTTTTGCTGTATCTTCTGTCATAATATCTACCTCCTTTTTGGTTCTATTTCAAACCTGTTTAATTGTATCATATTTGACATGAAAAGTCAATACCTTTATGCTTTTGCATTGTCATTAAGGATTTCCGCAATAGTTCTAGGGTGCTCATCATCCAGATAGATCCCTAGTCTTTCCTGGACGACCTTAATGTAATCTTCGTCATCTGGATTAATAAATGTTTCGCAATATTTATCTATAAACTCTTGTGTCAAAAGTTGGTTACCGACATTTGCGGCTTCTTCCAAAAATTCTTGCCTGACTACCTCTGTCCCACTTGGTCCGTATTCTTCGGCCGAACGCATAGGTATTACCGCCTGGTCGTATAGTTCTTGATCAATAATGTCCAAATAAAGAGTTCCGTCCTCTTTTTTGATATATCGGGCGGCCTCTCTCTGTCTTTCCTTTGGGTTGCTTTTGCAATCATAGCATAACAAAGAATAAGAAACATCAAGCCCGGAATTAAGATAGAGATCGTGAAGCTTGGTATATCTAGTTTCTTTCATAGAAATATAGTTATCGCTCAAGTATTTAAACGCAGGGTGCGGCTCGTGGCTACCCTTAGGGCGCATCATGACTCCAACAGCGGATACGACAAATGGAACATCTATATCAAGATCGTTGATACTCCTACCAGTTTCTTGGGCGTTTTTGATAATTTCCTCTACATCCTTTTGTTCACTAAAGGTTTTGTCTCTTACCTCAGAACAATCACCGCCATTTTCAGCTACATATTGAGACCAACGTTTGTCAGTTTTACGCATCATCATTGAGCTTTCTGCGTGGATCTGGTCACAACTGCCACCGGCCATCCATAGATAACTTTTGGAGTTGTCTGTAGCGAGAGTACCTACCGGATCGCCTTTTTCGCCGTTTTCTTTTGTTTTATAAATCATGCCTGGGAAACCCACTTTCTTGCATGCAGTGGTTTTACCGGCCGCAGAAATACCACTAAGTATATAGATGGTAGGCGGAATACCTAGCTCCCGTTCTGCCTGGCGCATGCTCTCAGAGAGAGCTACGGCATTTTTAAATTGGCATTCAATGCCGTACTCTTGGAGTTCTACCCTCTCTGGATTCCAAAAGTCCGGCGCATCAATAATAGACTTGAAAACAGGTTTATACTTTTCAGATTTTGGAGAAAATTCTTCTGCATCTTGATATACTGTATCGACAGCGTAGATATTATAAGCATTCTTATGTCTGTTGGCTGGATCTTCCATGGCTGCGCGCTCTTTTAGGCAAATTCTGGCGATTTTTTCTGGAACATCTTTTAATTCTTCTGGGATAGGACCAATAAATTCTCCTCCAGCAAATGGAACCTCTCCAAGAGTATCGAACCCAGTTGGGCTATTATCGGATTCAGCTGATCCGTTAAAGGTGTTTGGATTTGTCATTATTTATCCTCCTTGACGAGCGAGATTTTATCATATAGTAACTTAGTGGCCACTTGGAGCATATCACGCATGAATACTGCGGTTTTGGAATATTTAATAAACTCAGTATTAGCAAGATTATTTGTGCTATTTTTAAGAATTGGTTCGTAAAAATCGTAAAACCAATCTACACCTAGGTCCTGCAAGCCATAGCAAACACTAGTGGTATTTTCTACCAAATCGGCATATTTAATAATACGGACTTCTTCTTCGGCTTCGCGAATTTGCTTCATGTATGCATCGAGATGATAATCGTCAACTGGATTGGATAACTTTTCGATAAGATTAAGCGTCTCTTTACTGCTAACTGCAACGATTTCCTCTTTCTTTACGTCGGTATCTTCAACAAGATCATGTCCAAGAGCGGCATCTTCTAATACTTTGAGCTCGGCAGGATCAGTACATTCGCCAGTAATTGTTAACACGGATTTTAGTATAGAACGAACCCCAATGAGATGCTCAATATACGGAACTTTATTCTTATTCCTGAATTGAGTTTTGTGAAATTTTTTTACAAGTTCTTCCATCTTTTACTCCTAAAATAATCCTCTGTAATATTCGAGGAACTTTTGATACCCCTCATCGTCAGCTTGGTCGTTTTCTCCAGCAATCTGTTTTAGTTGATTGGCGTAATATGCTAAACGACCGCCTTTATATTCTGGAAGCGAGTGATTATGACGCATGAGCATATAACTAGAAACGATTTTAGCAGTCTTGCCGCATCCATCGGCAAAGAAATGGCCGGCAAAGTCAATACCGAATTCGGCATATGCGGCCGATTCTACCGGATCAGCATCAGGATTTTTGGTTCTTTCGTAGAGTCCATTGTAAAATTTATCCATTTGATTTTCCAAATTGGCTATACGAACATAAGGATATTTATCAGAATCGCTAGAGCGAATCAAGCTACCATCCTTGACTATTCCATCATTCACCTGAAGTGCAAGACTTTCGACAAAAGATCTTAAATCTTCAGGGCTATCAAACTCGCGATCTTTGTTATCAAATGCAGTATTGATGGCCGATTCAAAATTAGATTGAGCCAAATTTGCGGCCGCATCGCCACTAATTCCGGTCATGGAATTGATTTTTGCCGCACTGGCAGATGTATCAACTACTCCTTGTGCAGTACGAGACATGGCCATAAGATTACGCTTAGAGTCCTTAATATACTGTTCTCTTGGAATTGGCTTTTTCTCCAATTCGCCAGAAACGACATTACCAGCAAATTCAACCTCTTTCAGGGTGTCGAAACTAGATTCTTTGGCTACGCCCCCATTGGAAAGTGCTTCATTCATATTGCCTCACTATTATTTACTTAACCAATAATAGCACATAGTTGCAAAAGTAGATACTTTTTGTTACGCCTCTGCTCAAAATCTTGAGGAGGCAACCAAAAACTATTCTGACTCAATAATACTTTTATTATGATAGACGAAAATCTCATGTAAAAGTAGAAAATTTATTGGATTTTACTGAACAATTGCTAGCTTAGCTAAGCGAGCAAGGTATAGACTATTTGAAATTCGTTGAGGAATTTCGCAACAGTAGATAAATTGCATAAACGACAAAACGGGGAAAACAGTAATTCTAACAACCTTTTTTACAACACAAAGCCCCTCGCAACTTTTATACCGATTAGTCGCAGTTAAAATTGTTCAATCTGTTTTGGATATCGTCCCTGTAAATTGTTAATGCTTGCCCAATTTGCCTCCACCATCAAAAGGCCCTCCATCGAAGGATTTTTTGATGAGAAAGTGGAGTAGTGAGGACTTGAACTTCAAGTTCGCCCTTTCTACGCGAATAACTTGTCTGACATGATAAAATAGGATTATGCGAAAGGAGAAATTCGTTAAGTTTTTTGTAGGAATAATAATTCTCGCCTTATGTTCGGGAGGTATTGTTTTATATACCGGGTTAATTATCTCCACGCCGGCAGCATCCGAAGAACATCTAGAAAATACTGAACAAGAATCACTTCCGGAGCTCAGGCTTTATCTAAATAATACGGACCTCGCGACGATAAATTCCGGATGGAAAGAAACTAAATACGAAAACAATCTGGCGCGTTTTGTTGTAAATAATGAAAAATATGATTTTGAAAACGTCGAAATAAAAGGAAGAGGTAATTCGACATGGGTGAGCGCCGAAAAGAAACCATATCAAATCAAATTCGATTCAAAGCAAAATCTCTTCGAGCTTGGCAAGGCAAAAACTTGGGTTCTATTGGCATGCTATTTTGACGGTTCATATATTCGCAACGACATGGCTTTTTATCTCGCACGACTTCTGGATATGGAATATAGTAACAATGGCCAATTTCTGGATCTATTTGTGGATGACGAGTATGTTGGTTTGTATTATCTCACACAGAAAGTTGGCATCTCGAACGCCTCGGTAAAAATGAGAGACAAGAACGGTGTTTTGGCGGAATTAGATAACGTTTATGCAACCTATGAACCAAACAGTTATTATGCAAATAATGGAGATATTTTTGTGGTTAAAGATAGTGTTAGTGATAACGAAGAAGATATCTCGATTGGAGCTACGGATTTCATAGAAAAATACAATCAACTTCAAAACGCAATCTGGTCTAAAGATTGGAACATTATAGAAAGTCTAATCGATGTCGACTCATTCGCAAAATATTATATTGTTCAAATCTTTACCTTAAACTGGGACGCATTTACAACTAGTAATTATTTTTATAAGGACGGCTTAGATGATAAGATCCATGCAGGACCAGCCTGGGATTATGACAACACTCTCGGCCAATGGCTCGAAACTGCCTTCTATAGACGCAGTATTCAATATAATGGACTCGAAGCTGACACTCAGAGCGACCTATTTTTTGAGCTGTTTGAGATGCCGGAGTTCAAGGAAAAAGTTGTAGAAATAGTTAACCAAAAAATATTACCAAATGCCGAGAATATCCAAAATTATGCAAAGGAAACAATGGAGAAGATTCATAATTCCGCCGCTAGAGATTCCGAAAAATGGAAAAGGTATAATTTCTATGACGAAATAAATCGATTATTAAACTGTATTCAAAATCGACTAGAATATTACCAAATATATTATGGCAATATCGAACAACTAGAGAATAATAATTATTTAATCAAAGAACTTAATGAAGTTTATAATTTTGAGCAACAAAGTGACAAAAGTTACAAAATAACCAGACTTACTGACGGAAAAGTACTTGCATTAAGTACGGGATATACTGAATATGGCGGAATAGTTCATATGGATTGGACGGGCAGTATCTTTGAAAAATGGTATATTTCGAGAGATAATGAAGGTAAATATTATCTATTTTCCAAAGCGACCGAAAGTGTTCTTGCCTTGAAAGACGGTTATCTCCAAGCAGAGCCACTTCAACGCACGGATAATGAAAAGTTCGAAATCGCAGAAATCGGTGTTTTTCCGTTAGATACTTTTTAACCAAAAACAATAAAAAGTGATATAATAAAAATAGATGGATTTTTCTATCGTATTTTTATTTTAAGGAGTGTGGTTTAAACATGATTCTTGCATTGAGCGGGCCGATTTGTGTCGGCAAAACTTATGCAAAAGAGTCCATCCGAAGGGCTCATCCCGAGGTAAAGGAAATTTACGTCTATACGACCAGAAAAGTTAGTCCAACGGAAAGGTATATGAAACATCTTTCCACTTTGGAATTTGATGCTCATAAACACGCCGGTAATCTCGTATTGACGTATGAATGTTACGGAGAACAATATGGTTTTGATAAAGAAGATTTTGCTGACAGAAACGGTGACTACATAGTCATTTTACCCGCGAATCTTGTTTCGGCAGCTAAGAAACTAAATCCAAATATCATTGCGTTTAATTTCGTTGTTAAAGATTCAGAGCTTGATTTGCTCGGTCAAAGAATAAAACGGCGTTATGTTGATGTGACGAACGGAGAAATTAAAGGTAGATTATTGAAAGCCAAAAAAGAAATAGAAGCGGCTCGTGCTGAGTATTCAACATACGACGTCAGCATTCTGGTCTCAAAAGAATATGAACGTCATTTTGGAGAAATCGTAGTTAGTCTCTATGATAATTTTGCCAAAAAGAAATAATTCGCATTCCTCTGAGCAGTGGTTCGCCACTGCTCTTTTTATTGCAAAAAAATAAAGCCAACGGCTCAATTTTGGTGGAGTATCCATGACCGAAGCCACAGAATACCCCATGTATGGTGGAGTGTACGAGACTCAAACTCGTGACCTCTTCGCTGCCAGCGAAGCGCTCTAATCAACTGAGCTAACACCCCAACTTCTTCCATTTTAGCATAGATTTGCTATAATTAAAGCATGAAAAATTATCAATCCGCTTTTATACCGTACTGGCGTCACTAAACGTTTTTTTGAAATAGTATAAAAAGGAGAAATAATTCATGCAAACAATCTTAACGGGCATCCGTGCTAACAGCATTCTAACATTAGGCAACTATCTTGGTGCATTGCTCCCAATGGTTCGCCTCGCCAACAAACATTCAAAAGATTCAAACATCAATATATTTGTTCCCGATCTTCATTCCATAATTTCCGAAGTAGACGGGAATCTCGCGAAAAACACAATTAGGAGCCTAAAATATTACCTAGCAGCAGGTCTAGAACTTAACGAAAATGTTCATATTTATCGTCAATCAAGGGTCCCAGCCCACTCTGAACTTTGCTGGATCTTGAATTGTGTTGCGACAATGGGCGAAACTTCACGCATGATTCAGTTTAAGGAAAAATCGAAGGGCCAAGAATCATGCAATGTCGGAATTTTCGACTATCCAATTTTAATGGCGGCCGATATTTTACTTTACGATGCAGAATATGTCCCGATAGGTGAGGACCAATTCCAACATATTGAACTCACGCGCGATATTGCAACGAGATTCAATAATAAATTCGGCGAAATCTTTACGATTCCAGCAAAAACATCCGATCAAATCAGATTTATGGGCCAAGAAGAAGGTATTCGTATTCGCGACCTTCAAAATCCAGAAAAGAAAATGTCCAAATCAACTCAGGCGGAAAACTCAAAAATTATGCTCGACGACGAACCGGAGAAAGCAGCAAAGAAAATCATATCCGCAACAACGGATTCTGTTGGAGTCATTAAATTCGACATGATTAACCAACCGGGGATTTCGAACCTACTTTCTATTGAGGCACTTATTAATGATCGCCCTCTCCAGGATGTTATCGGAGAATGGACCGGTGAAACGCATTATGGCGACCTAAAGAAAAAAGTTGCCGAAAGTGTAAAAAATCTTCTTATTGATTTCCAATCAAGGCTCGAAAAGATTTCAGACGAAGAGATTTTGTCATTATTTGCTGATGGCGAAAAATATGCAAATGAAATAGCAAATCAAAAACTCAATCAAGTCCAAAAAGCATTCAACTTAAGGTAGATTCAAAACAGAGCTCCAAATAAACAGGCGGTACCGCCTGTTTATTTTTATTAGACCATTGTGGTTTTAAAAAAAAGAATATAGCACCATACCATTAAGAGTAAATTGACGTATTTTAGATTATGTGATATAATAGAAAAGAGCCATAGGCTTGAATCTTATATTTTTGAGGTGAAAAAAATGATCAAAAAGCTCAAATGGGAAGATATTGGACTTAGCCAAAATATCGACCCATATGATTGCGCATCCCCGTCAGCTTTGTTGAGGTATGTCTGGCAAAACTATACTTCCGACCAGATAGTCTCATTGCTTTTCCCAAACCTTACTGGTTTCGCAAAAGAAGACGCGATGGATTTTATCGATGAGAATTGCGAAAAATTGCGCGAACTCCATCAAGAAAACGTTCGGCATACAGAAAGTGTATACGCCGAGTTTTATGCATATGTTGTTCGCGAAAACTGTGATAAATTCATCTTACGTACCGGGAAGGAATTTACCGAAAGCATTACTATCATGTTTGAAGGATTCGACGAAATTATTGCCGATGAAAATGCACAATATTTCGACAAAACCGGAAAAAGAGTCACAGAATCATATGCCAATTCACATATTGGAGAATATATCATCCAAACACAGTGGCTTATGCGCAAATACATCAATTCCGACGGCATGATAGTAAGAGAGCTGATTCATAGTTGTAAACTGGAAGAGTTAGATCTTTCGCGGCTCGCAAATCGTTTCCTCAGCAAATAAGTCACCAAACGGTGACTTTTTTATTTGACGCAAATATGTTATAATATAGATATGATTATCACAGGCAAAAAGTTTTCAAAACCAGACATGTCGCGCGTCATCAATGGTGACGTGGCATTGAAAGAGGAACCTGAAAAAGCAGAAAAATTCAGGCTCGACATTTTGCTTGTAGAAAAATACAAAAGCTATAATCGCTCAACGCTCCAAAAATTCATCGAGTCAGGATTTGTTAAAGTTGATGGTGATGTTGTCAAAAAATCAAACGTGAAGTTTGAAAAAGAGGCAAAAATTGAACTTAATGTTCCGGAAATTGAAAAGAAAATCGACAAAGAACCAGAAATCATTTACGAAGACGAAAATGTTATCGTTCTAGATAAGCCAGCCGGATTACTTTCGATGGCAAAAGGGGAATATTGCCCAGAAAAAACACTTGAAGATTATGGTCTGCTCGTCCATCGTCTTGACCGTGATACGTCCGGCGTTGTTATTCTTGCAAAAAATCCAGAAACCCAAACCATGCTCAGGAAACAATTTCAGGAT
>JAZUHD010000012.1:0-21398 GCA_045641545.1 Candidatus Nanosyncoccus sp. | reverse complement strand
TCATCATCTTCCTTATAGAAAAAAGAAGAAACGAAGACGAGGAATAACAAAAAACAAATCTCCCAAAAAACAAAAAACAAATTAAAAGTGTAAGATTTGTAAAGTGAGTGTGGAAATCCCCCAGTGAATGGGGGATTTTTGTCTGTCGCTTGACAAAATAACAAGCTTGTGCTATAATGACAAATAAGGTTGAGCGACCTGATTATTTTCTAGGTCAAAAATCTTTCTTTCAAAAAGTGGCAAAATGCTTGAAAACGCAAAAAACATTTGTTATAATTAACCTACTAATTTCTCTTGTAAATAATAAACATAAAGGAACTTTTTAATGAATAGACAAGAAGAAGAGCGTCGCGCTCGCCTCATGAAGATGCGAAACGATCGACTCCCAGACATCAAAAAACAATTTGAAGAAGCCCAAAATCGCAACTTCAATTCCAACTTCGCCCCAGGCGGCAAGGACGAAAAATTGGTTGCCAAAAAAGCAACCAAAACTGTGAAAAAAGTTACAAAAAAGGCGGAAAAAGAAAAGAACGCTCCAAAATTAGCTCCAAAAGAAGCTGATCAGAGAAAGGTCAATCTTTCCGTCAGCACTAAAAAAGGCGAGATGGTTCACCACCAAAAAATGCTTTCCCAGGACGTTAACGCTCAAGCAACTCAGCACATTATTGGCTTGCCAGTCAATAAGTCCCGCTACAATGGTTTCAAAGGCGTTCAGGTGACCAATTCCCAGGTCAAATCCGCTCGTCCAGATCCAGACGCCGTTCGCATCATTCCGATCGGTGGTGTTGGTGAATTTGGCATCGGCAAAAACATGACAATCATCGAATACAAACAAGAAATGATTGTTGTCGATATGGGTTCGCTTTTCGCCAGCGAAGATTATCCGGGTGTCAACTATATGGTCCCAGACATCAAATATCTCGAAGATAACCGTGATAAAGTTAAGGCAATTCTTTTCACCCATGCTCACCTTGATCACATTGGCGCCTGCCGTCATCTTCTCCCGAAATTTAATCTTTTGACCCCGATTTATGGTACCGATTTTACAATTGGCATGATCAAGAAACAAATGTCCGAGCTTGAAGATATCCCTGAACTGAATTATCAAGTTGTTGATCCTTTGAAACATGAAAAAATCCAAGTCTCCGAGCATTTTTCGGTTGAATTTATTCATGTTCTCCACTCAATCCCAGGCTCCGCCGCAATCGTCATTAGGACTCCAAATGGCGTAATTTACATGTCTGGCGACTGGCGCCATGAAGAGAATCCGATGCACACTCAAACCGACTATGAGCGCATTGATGAAATTGTCAAAACCGAGGGAATCGATTTGATGTTGAACGAATCAACAAACATCGACTCCCCAGGCCATCACCCTCACTCAGAATACGATGTCGGTGAAAACCTCGGCAAAGTCATGGACAATTATGCCAGCGGCCGCATCATCGTTTCGTGTTTTTCATCCCAAATCGGACGTATTGAGCTTGTTCTGAAAGAAGCTGCCGAACGCGGCAGAAAAGTTGCTTTCTCAGGCTTTTCAATGATAAACAACATCGAAGTTGCCCTCCGCACAAAATCCGTCAAAGTCCCGAAAGATACCATTGTCAAAATGGAAGATATTATCAAACTTCCAGACGAAAAAGTCTGTATTATTTGTACTGGCTCTCAGGGCGAGTTGAACGCAGTTTTGAACCGCATGGTTACCGGCGCCCACAAATACATCAAAATCAAATCCACCGACACGATTGTTTTCAGCTCCAATCCAATTCCGGGGAATGAGCCACATGTCGTTTCAACCGTCGATGGTCTTCTTCGTGAAGGCGCCAGCGTAATCCAAAACGGTAAGTCCCACATCACAAATCTCGGCCCACTCCACCTTTCCGGCCACGCCTACTTTGAAGACCACGTCGACTTTGTTACTCGTCTTCATCCAACCAACTACATGCCGTACCACGGCGAATTCTATATGCTTCAACATAACGCCGAGATGGCAGAGAATGTCATCGGCATCCCTCGCGAAAACATTATTATCAGCGACGATGGCGACATTATTGAGCTTAACAAAGAAAAGAAAATTAGAAAACATGGCCGCATTCCAGTTGGTAACAAACTTTATGATGATGCTGATCAGCCAGTCCATGAAGCTGTCGTGAAAGACAGAATTCATATTTCTCGCGAAGGTATTTTTGTTATCGTTCTGACGCTTTCAAAGAAAACCGGCCATCTCGTGAAAACTCCAGACATTGTCTCCCGAGCTTTCATCTATCTTGATAATTCCGAAGAATTGATAGGAAAAATTCGCCACTATCTTCGTCAAAAAACCGACAAATCAATTTCCACCGACCCAGAACTAAAAGTCTTAAAAGAAGAAATCAAAGAAGACATTACTCATATTCTTTTCGACGCTACTGGCCACACTCCAATTGTTATCCCGGTCATAAATAAAGTCTAAAGGATAATCAAAAAACCGCCCAAAACCAAGGCGGTTTTCTTTCAGACCACTATACCCTCATTATACCATATATGCTTAAAAATGTCAAATATGACTCAAAAACGCACTAAGCCGTAATTTTTACCTGGTCGGTTGGCTTCGGTTTTGGTGACTCAGGTTTTTTCTTTGCATTTTCTTCTGCTTTTCGCTTTTCGACATCTTCGGCCGTTGCCATCTTTTTCAATTTTTCGGCTTCAACGGTCGCTTGCTTCATTTGCTCTTCTGATGGTAATCCGTCAAAAATACGGAACATCTCTTTCTTATAAGCCTCAACGCCGGGTTGGTCGAATGGATTTACTCCGTTAAGCTTTGCAGAAATTGCGCAAGCGACTTCAAAGAAATAAATCAAGAACCCCATTGAGCGCTCCGTAATGAGTTCTTGGCTTTCGTCGTCTTGTATTTCAATCACGACCGTCGTAATTCCGCCACGATCATGGGCATAAACTGTGGCGTCGAGTGCCACATCGTTTGCATAATCCATCGGTTTTCCTGCTAAATTCTGTAAATCGTCAAGTGTTAAGAAATTCTCGCTGCTGTCAGTTCCTTTTGCAAGGCTGACATCAATTTGTGGGATTATACATCTATCAACGTAACGCTCTGGAGCGACGAACTTAATGAAAGTCTCAAGCATGCCTCTTTGCCCTTCTTGCATATATTGTCCGAGCGAATGAAGGTCTGTCGAATAAATTACGGAAGCGGGGAACAGCCCTCCTTCTTCTTTCCCTTCGCTTTCGCCAAAGAGCTGTTTCCACCATTCATTAAAATACATCATTCCAGGCTCAAAAGAGGCCAAGACTTCAATCTTTGCGCCAGACTCATAAAGTTTGTGTCGCGTATAAGCATAATTTACGAGCGCAGAATGAGCTAAATTTTCCGGGGCGAGTTGTTTTTCTCGACACTCCCTTGCACCCTGCAAGAGTTTCAGAGTGTCGACGCCGGCAACTAACATCGGCAACATTCCGACGGCCGACAAAACTGAATATCGTCCACCAATATTGTCTGGAAATGCAAAATATGTATAGCCGTTCGCGACAGCTTCATTATGAAGCGCGCCTTTCGCTTTGTCGGTAATGGCGTAGATGCGCTTTTTTGCGCCTGCCATCCCATATTTTTTGAGAAGTTTTTCTTTAAAAATCCTGAAGGCGATTGATGGTTCCAGCGTTCCACCAGACTTGGAAATCACGAGAACGGAAAAGTCATCATCACCAATTTCGTCAATTACGAGTTTCAGATCGCGGGAGCTGAGAGAGTTGCCAGCATAAAGTAATTTTGTTGGGCTATGCGGTCGAACCGCTTCAATAACGGCGCGATGTCCAAGATAAGAGCCGCCAATCCCAATACAAACTAAATATTTTGAATCTGAATTAATTTGTTGTGCACAGATTTTTAAGCGTGCCATGTCTCGAACATCAAAATTCAATGGCAAATCATACCAACCCCCCATCGGGTCCTGAGAGATTTCCGTTAATAACTTTTGTGCTAGTGTAACATTTGTATTTGGTTTTTCCATTTCCCACGCCTCATTAACGTAACCATTTTATCATAGCTTTTCTTTAATGTCCAAAAATGATATAATTCTCTCATTGCTCGTCTATCTTAAGGAAAGTCGAGAAAATGAGCCCGTCTACCCCTTGGGACGTGTCGGGCGAATAAAATGAGCCCGAGTGGCGGAATTGGCAGACGCGCTAGCTTCAGGTGCTAGTGTCTTCACGGACGTGCAGGTTCAACCCCTGTCTCGGGCACCACAATTCAATAGGAACCAAAAAAGAGCCATGAGAGGCTCTTTTTCGTCGGTTTTCGTAAACTATATCTATTTTTCTTGTGCTACAAAGTGTACTTCATAATCCGTGTAAGCATAACCTTCTGTATTAAACGATGCTTCGCCAATTTGTTCCGTAATTGAATCGCTACTCATTACAACAATCTCCCCTTTATCGCATTTTTTATTTCCGTTTTTATCGTTATAAAGAATAAACATGATATTTGCTAGTGTTGGTTTTTTCTCAAACTCGAACTTAAATCTTGCTTCTCCATCTTTCGTACCAAGATATTCGTACTTGCCGTCGATGGCTCCGTAGTAGGCTTCCGTAACTATTACGTTTTCCATTTTAACCTCGTCAACTTCGCTTGCTTTTGGAATATCAAAATTCGCCCAAATCACGTTATTACGGTTTGGTAAAATACTAAAATTAGAAAAATCTTCACTTCTCGCGACTTCTTTGTTGTCTTTGTAATAAACCAAATCATAAGACACATCAATTGCAACATTATTATCATTGCGAATTATGGCGGTTACCGTATCGAAGCCATTCGGATTATAGAGCTCCCACCATTCTAGAATCGGTGCAATAAGTTTTAAGTTCTCGTTAGCTGTATTGTTCTCAGAATCACCATTCTTGTTAGCTCCTGAATTTCTGTCGGTATCGGTCATCACCTCGTCATTCTGGGGTTTCATAGTTAGCAATAGAACACCAACTATAACGAGCACACAAGCAACAACCCCCCCAGTTATTAAAATCCCTTTCTTTTTCATGATAATTTTCCTTTCACCTATAAAACTATTATATTATAAGATTTGTTGAAAATTCTAAGTAAATATCGTCGCACTAATTTCTTCTTGTTATTTGAATGTAATTAAAAATTATAGGAATGGTTAATGATTAAATGAATAAAAATACCACAGCTGGCTGCTGGAGCATTTCATAATGTTAATAAATTATTTTGGCAATATTATCCCCTATCCATGGCTTAGTCAAATATTCAATTTGGCCGTCGTAGATTTTTTCGAATTTACCTTAAATTCTACCATAAAACACCAAAAAATCAATTGGACAGACATAGATAGTTAATAAAAATTGCATATCGCTAATATTATGATATAATATTACAATAAGGAGCTTTTATGAAAATTGAAAGAAAAGCATATAATCTTGAGCAAAATGTGAAAGCTAGCATTGCAGCTTGCGGTGGCTGCGGCGGTTGCGGTGGCTGCGGTGGCTGTGGCAGATGATTGCTAAAAGATAAAAAAATGTTATAATATTAACCGAGACATTTAAAATATTGTCTAGAAAGGATGTGTTTCTTAGTGAAACCAATTTTTGTAGTCCCGGCTATAAAAAAAGACGGCAAAGTTAGTTTCTTTCTAACCGCCGAAGAGATTTCTGTTGGTCCTGAAGATATCGATGAGGTTCTGCAAATCTTCAAACTGTCCGACGGTAGTAATGATCTCGAACAAATTGCGAAGACGACAAAAATTCCTATTAACAAAATTACGGAAATTGTTTCCGAACTCGGAAAGATAGGAATAGTTGTTGATTCGGAAAGCAAAAGTCAAAGCATCATTCGCGACACCTACGATTTCGTCAACAATCGAGACAAAATGGTCGATATTATGTCGGAAATCGTTGGGCGTGACAAGCCAGTAAAAAGAGTTTGCCTTAACCTGGATTTTAAAAACCCTTCTTTTTATTCTGCCATTGCGGTTTTCTGTGATGCTTATGGAAATGCCCAATTTGCAGGAGCAACCAGTACGTCCTCATTAGAAGCCCTGTTCAAGGCAACCGTCGAAGGCTATGAACGCTGGAAATCTAGTCAAGTACGAGTAGATATTCATTCGTCATCGCACAATTTAAGATCACCCAAAATCGAGCCTTATCAAATCATTCCAATGACTTATTTTCAGGCAGAAAAATCCGGAGTGAAGTTTTACGACGAAAAATTACCCATTGATTGGACATTAGGAAACAAGCATGACGGAAGCAAAGTTTATGTGCCGTCAGACATTGTTTATTATGGGCATCGTGATGGAAAAAACCGCATTTATTACGGTAATTCCTCAGGGGTCGCTGCCTTTACGGATCTTGAAGAAGCAAAAAAGCGTGCGCTTACAGAGCTTATTGAGCGTGACGCATTGATGCGTAACTGGTTCTCCAGAAAATCACCAAACATCATTTCGCGCAAATCTTTGCCTGATGTGATAAAAACTCGCATTTCCAAATGGAAAGAGCAAGGCAGGACGCTCTATATCCTCGAAATTCCGTCAGAATATGGAAAAGTCTTTGAAGCCATTTTTGTTAGTGATCAATATCCGTGTTTCGTTAGTGGTGCGGCTGCGACGCTTGATGGCGGCAAAATTTGCGAAACAGTCAAGAAGGCTGTCGATGAAGCAGAATTTAATCTGGATTTTGCAATTCGTTATCCTCAGCAAACACCCAAAATGAAGCAGATTGTTTTCCCGGTTGAACACGGCCGCTTTTATTATGACAAAAAGAATACAAAAAAACTGAATTGGCTCTGGAGTGGCCCTGTCGTAAAAAGCGTGTCTCGTATCGAAGAAATTTCCTTAGAAGAACTCTATGAAAAACTCCAGGTGGTGTCAGTGGATTTATCTGACGAGAGTTCAAGTATTAAAGTCGTCAGAATAATCAGCCCCGAGCTTGTTCCGATCAATTTTGGGTATTATACTTCGCACTTTCTGCATTCAAAAGTTGGCGATTTTAATCCGAAATCTATCAAATATCCACACTATTTCTCGTAATTTTGAAAGCGCGGCTTCGGCCGTGCTTTTTCTTGTTTAAAAAACTTATGTTATAATATACGCATGAAACAACGAGCTGTTATTGTTTTCGGTAATAGTGTTTTTTGTGGGACTAATAAGCCCGTCTTTGACAGGATTGGTGAAATTATATCTCGACTCTCAAAAAAATATGAGCTCATTCTATTTTACGATCATAGTCTCTATCCGGAAAATGTTTTTCCAATTGCAATAAAAAACGCTTTCATAAAAAATGGAAAAAACCAAAAAGTAGCATCAATTAATTCAAAGGTTGTGATAGATAGGGCGGATCCGGCCCTCAAAATCCCTTCTTCGTTTGTTGGACCAACTCTAACACATTATGAGGCGCTAAAACTCGCAAAAACAACACGTAGTATTATAAAAAAAGATAAAAACGGAAACCTACGCCGCATGGTTCCAACTCTCCAGCCAATTGATTTTATCGAAAAACGTGAAATTTCTGATCTAGTTTCTTCTGGTGCAATTGTTATTGCGAGTGGGGAATTAGCTGTCTATAAAACAAAAGTCCTTAGAATATTAAAATTTGCTGATGTGGCGGTTGATCGTGATCTTGCCGCGGAGAGGCTTGCTGAACTTCTTTCTGCTGACTTGTTCATTTCTGTTACCAATGTCGATTATGTGTGTTTGAATTTTGGTACCGAAAATGAAACCAAATTACATAATTTAACCTCACGAGAAATTAGAAACTATTTCAAAATGCAGCAGTTCCCGAAAGAGACCATTGGAAAAAAACTTGAGGCTTGCATGAGATTTGCAAAAAAGAAAAAAACCGGTATCATATGTTCACTAAATAATCTAGAAGAGTCTATTGAGTGTAAAACTGGAACTATTATCGAGTAATTGATACAATAAGAACATGGAAATATCAGAAGAAAAAATTGCACAAATAAAAAATTGGCTCAGTACCGGATCAATTAATATATTTGGTCTTCCAATGAGTGGAAAAGATACTGTCGGCGTACATTTAGCGGAACTCCTAGGCGCGAAATTTCTGTCTTCGGGATTAATTATTCGCTCCAAAGAACAGGAAACCAGAAAAGATTACACCAGTAAAGGAGATCTGGCACCAACGAATGTTTTTTTTGATTTAGTTCTACCGTATTTTTACAAAGAAGAATTACGTAGTTATCCGCTGATATTATCATCAGTTGGCCGTTGGTCTGGAGAAGAAAATGAGATTCTTAATACATGTATCGAGTCAGGACATCCGACAAAAGCAGTTGTTCTGTTGAATATTTCCGAAAGCGACGTTATGAACCGTTGGGAGAATTCGCATGCGCTGCTAGATCGTGGCGAGCGGCAAGATGATAAAGATAAAAAAGTCTTCGAAAATCGCTGCAAAGAGTTTCGTGAAAAGACGATGCCTGTAATTTTGCATTATCGAGAGTTGGGATTACTCACAGAAATCAATGGTGACCAATCTCGCGATGAAGTGCTTTCAGAAGTTATTGATAAATTGTATAAAATTGCAGAGTCTCAGGCTTAAATTTTGATTCATCTTATGGTTATTGTGGATCGTTTTGTGATATAATAGACCCATGGCTACAGCTAAAAAACGAACCAAAACAATCAAATCATCAAAAGGTCGAAAGACTGTTAAACCTGAAAAAACTCGAAATCTTGGCTTTTTTGGTAAACTAAAATACAGAAGTCGTCTGCGTGCAGAAAAACGCGCTCGCCAGCACGCTCAAATGCTTGCAACCTTGCCAAAAAAATATCCTGAAAGATTTTTGGCTCACTTCAAACCAAAACGTGTATTTAGATATTGGTTTTCTCTTTATGGATTACATCAGATTGGTAAGTTCGTTTTTGCTTGTTTTCTTTTAGGGATTATTGCTGTTGGCGGTTTATTCGTGATTTACAAACAAAGTCTTGAAGAAATCCAGCTTGCCGACATAAACATTTCCGAAACAGTCAACACTTACTATGATCGGACTGGAGAAGTTGTTTTATGGCAAGACACCGGAAATGCCGACTATCGTCTTGTTGTTGGCAAGGATGAGATTCATCCATATGTTTATGATGCAACAATCGCAATCGAAGATAAGAATTTCTTCACGCACCATGGAGTAGATCCAATGGCCTTGATTCGCGCAACAATTTCTACACTTTCCGGCCAGCAAGTCCAAGGTGGTTCAACTTTAACTCAGCAACTTATTAAGCAGGTTTACTTTGCGGATGAAGCGGCCAGCGCAAATCGCGGTGGTATTATGCGCAAAATCAAGGAGCTCATTCTTGCCCTCGAGCTTGAAAAAATGTACGAAAAAGACGATATCATTACAATGTATCTGAATGAATCGCCATATGGTGGCCGTAGAAATGGCGTAGAGTCTGCTGCTCGAACATATTTTGACAAGCCCGCAAGAGACTTGACTCTTGATGAATCGGCACTTCTTGCGGCAATCCCAAACAATCCGGCAGTTCTCAACCCATACAACGTTGATGAGGAAGGAAAAAATGAACTTTTGACGGAGCGTCAGAGAAAAGTCCTAGATGCGATGCTTGAAAACGGTATGATTAAGCAAGAAGAATATGATGAAGCAGTCCAAATCGACACATTAGCGAAGATTCATCCAGAATCGGCACAGTATGAAAACATGATTGCTCCGCATTTTGTTCTCGAAGTTAGAAAGCAACTAGAGCAAAAATATCCAGATTTAATGAACGATGGTGGGCTAAAGATTATAACCACGGTTGATGTTGAAGCTCAGAAAATCGCTGAAGATGCAGTAGCTCTCGGTATAGAGACATCAAAGACGACAAATCATGCCGATAATGCAGCGCTTGTCTCGCTAGATGTAGAGTCGTCTCAGGTTATTGCAATGGTCGGGTCATATGATTTTTACAGAGAAGGGTATGGCGAAGTTAATGTAACGACATCTCTTATGGAACCAGGCTCCACTATTAAGCCAGTTCTAGATTATACTCCTCTTTTCCAGCAGCGTGATGGCCAAAACTTTGGTCCAGGATCTATATTGAAGGATGAAAATATTGACAGTCTTTATTGTAACGGATATACGGGTGGTGGTTGCCAGATGCGTAATTTCAATGGCAAATTTAACGGAAACGTCACGATACGCCAGTCGCTCTCGAATTCATTGAATATTCCAGCCGTTAAGGCACTATATATTAACGGTATCCAGAATAGTCTTCAAACTCTCCATGATTTAGGTGACGTATCGTATTGTGCTGGTTTTGAAGATCAAGCTGGGCTCTCAATTTCTATTGGCTCTGGATGTAATATTCGACCAATAGAACATGTAAACACATATGCATCCCTCGCTAGGGGCGGTGCATATAAAGATATTGTGTATGTATTAAAAGTCGAGGATAGTAATGGCCAAGTTATAGAACAATGGCAAGATGTTCAGGCTGATCAGGTTGTGGACGAACAAGTTGCGTATATGATTTCTAGTATCTTGAGTGATGCTGATGCGCGCAATCTAACTATGGGGTACAGTTTGGCCCATTCTTATGGATTCGTAGTTCCAGGAGTTTGGACGGCAATGAAGACCGGAACAACTACGACGGCTAGTAGTAGTGTTGCTAAAGACTCCTGGATGGCAAGCTATTCTACTGCAATAGCCACTCTAGTTTGGAGCGGAAATCATGATGGTGCAGGACTTTATAGCAGTAGTAATACGCCAGTTGCAAAAATGACAGGTTACTATATGGAACATGTCCATAAAGAAGTTTATGCCTCTCAGGGAAGTTGGCATAGCGGCGATCAACCAGTAAGACCGGCTGGAATTAAAAATATGACAGTAAATGGCAAATCTGATATTTGGCCAAGCTGGTACAATGCGGGTTCATCTGGTGTATCGAAAGAGAAACTTGAGTTTAATAAATACACAAAGAAATTAGCATCTGCTTGTACGCCTGCTGGAGACAGAGAAACGATTGAAGTGACAAAAATTATTGATCCAGTATCAAAGAATGCGACATACTCTTTGCCGGAAGGATATGACAAGGACAACGCCGACAATTGCAATTATCAAAACCCAACAGTCTCCGCAGTAGCTAGTGCTGACGGAAAAGTACTCACGGTGACCGCAGTCAAGGGAACCTATCCATTAAATACCTACACGATTATCGCAGACGGTACGGTAATCAGCTCAGGAAGCCTAACTACCAACCCATTCGTTATCAATCTGAAGGGGACGGAAAAATCAATAAAAGTGACAATTACCGATTCCGCCGGTTCCGAGGCGTCGTCTTCCTTGACTTTGACACCGAAGGAACAGACTTCTGATAAGTAGGAACAACTAAGCTTGCGAACATCATGCGTCCAGCAGATGTTTGTAAGCTTCTTACGAATTCAATCTCAACTTCCTTCCCAACCATCCTTGACGCATTATCAATGACTGCCATCGTGCCATCCGGTAAATATCCAACACCCTGTTTTGGATTGCTGCCTTCCGCCAATATCTTGATCTTAGTCCTCTCTCCAGGCAGAAAATCGCCGCGCAATGTCATTGCTAGGTCGTTGATATTGAGTGTTTCAATTTTTTCTGTCGTTGCAACCTTTCCGAGATTAAAATCATTGGTCAGAATCAAACCATGATTTTTTTTAGCTAATTCCAAAAGTCGCTCATCAACAGGAGTATGATCAAGTTCGTCTTGTAGGATTTCAGTATTAAAATAAACAATTCTTTCCAGCTCATTGACAACATCCATTCCGGCACGAGCGCGCATTCGTTTCTCGGAATCCCTCCCATCAGCAAGAACCTGCATCTCGCGAATTACGGAGCGCGGAATAATTAAATCGTCACCAATAAATCCCGTCTTTGCAACGGCAAGAATTCTCCCGTCCATTAAAGCAGAGGTGTCAACATAGATTTTTCTTCTGCCAGAATATGCTGTTTTCTTTCTGAAATTTTTAATCGTCAAAAAGCTTGTTTCGAAAAAAATTAAAAACAATAAAATGGTATCCAAAAACATATAAGACTTATAGCATATTCTAAATAAAAAAGCAAAAACAAATGGTCTATAAATATTTTCCACAATGCTTGTAATTTATATAATACTTGTGCTAAAATAAAGAAAATAGGTCATAAAACAATTAGGGAAGTATTATTATGTCTCAACAAACAAATTTTCGTGTTTTTCTCACAGAAAAACCTGAAGATCCAATCGAGCCAGAAGATTGGTGTAAAACTCATCCTGACGATCCAACCTGTCAGGAAGAACCAGTAGGCCCAGTAGACCCAGAACCAGAAGAAGGTTCTGAAGAATGGTGTAAAACCCATCAAGACAATCCTCTTTGTAAAGAAGAGCCAGAAGAACCGGTCACCCCAGAAGAAAAAGAAGAAGAACAGGAAGGTGGCGGCACCATCGTCGATGTCCCAGACACAGGTTCCTTTAATCACTATGACGCACTTACTACTGGAGTATCAGCCTTCAGTATAGCCTTCTTAGTTTTACTTATCACTACACTTATCTACTCTCGTATCAAACATCAAAATCAAAAGAAAGATAAATCCTTTGTTAGCTTCAAGAAAAAGAATTACACTGCACTTAAAACACTTACTACCTTATTCTTCTTTATAGCTTTAGGCTTCTTAGCTACCTTCCTCAAAGAAACCACCTTCGCAGAAACCAGAGATTTCTTAGAACTTTCTATCCATACTGATTCTAATCTAGATCTCTCTGCAGATATTATTAACTCTAATGATATTGCCTATATCAAAGGTTCTATCGTTATGATGCAATATTCTGACTATGGCTATAGCCTCTATCTTCATGATGATAATCCTATTCTAGTTAATATAGCTGATGAATCATCTTTCCTTCATTCCATCACTGAACCAGGTGCCCTTACTGACAATTCCTTTGGTTATACATTAGAAGATCCAAGTACTGATCCAAATAGTGTTACTTGGTATCCAGTTCATGCAGCAGAGAATCGTGACTTACTTATTGATATTAATGAACCAGTAGTAGCAGGAGATGAACTCGATATCTACCTTGGCGTTCGTGCTTCTAGTCTTCCAGAAGGTACTTATGAGACTACTTTAAACTATACTGCTATCTCCAAAACTCCATTTATCATGCAAGACATGACTTCCGATGTCTGCACTCTTATGGAGCCAGGTATCACTTATAGCTTCAAAGACATTCGTGATGACAAATATTACAACATCGCTAAGCTTGCTGATGGAAAATGTTGGATGACTAGTGATCTAGCAACGGAATTTATCGTTGACGAAGAGTCGGGTAATAAGGGGATCTTGAATAATGACAATATTACAATTACTGAAGTTACCCAAGATAATACCGATCTTAATATTAAAGAAACTTGGGAACCAAATAAAAGCACTATGACGGATTCGAATCTGAATGATAACTGGTGGTATTGTGAAGATGATGAAACCTGTACAGGAACTGCATCATTTAGACATGATATAGATACTGAAGATTCTCACGCTTCATCATATTATTATTCATGGTATACAGCAACGCTTAATTCTGTATCATATAATAAACTTTGGGAGTCCGAAGATGATTTTGTGGCAAAAGATTCTATCTGCCCAAAAGGTTGGCAACTTCCAACACGCGAGCAATATGATAGGCTAATAGAAGTATATGGTGAAAATAAGGACACCTATATATCAGACCCAATTAATATGCAAAATCAAGGGTATGTTTTCTATGATGGAATATTCTATAACGATACGTCGTCCTATCATACCTCAACCGTCAGTAGTGATAATGGACATGAATCAGCCTGGTTTGGCGTAGATGAAGATGTGTATGTTTTATATAATGATCCCAATATATATAATAGTGTTCGTTGCGTATCTAGACTGGATAAAGCACATGTCATATTTAATAAAAATACCAACGATAGCGTTCAGAATATGCCACAAAGCGAAACCATTGTAGCTTCTGAGTCTGGAGATATAGAATATAATCTTCCATCAATAAAGCCTTCTCGAAACGGATATACTTTTGGCGGCTGGGCAATCGAGCCTAATGCTGCCGTAGAATATCAGCCAGGCGATTTCATTCGGTTTGCAACGCCAAACATTATCTTTTATGCTATTTGGTATAAAGAAATTGACGGAATAGAGACGATGCAACAGATGGATACGGAAACATGCATAAATCTTCAGCAAGGTGAACAATATATACTTAAAGATGCTCGGGATGGAAAGCAATACTCGATTTCTAGGCTTGCCGACGGAAACTGCTGGATGACGGAAAATCTAAAACTTGATCTAAAAACCGATACAACGTTCACGAAAGATGATACTGATCTAAATAGTGAAAATGGCAAGAATAATGGTTGGACACCGTTCTCGGATACCCAGATTGAAGCCGGTAAAGGATGGAATTATTGTGGTGCCGCCGCGACCTGTGATAATAGTAGTAGTTCGGTCAATAATCATGGTAACTATTTTTATAGTTGGTTTGCTGCCACGGCAAACTCTGGAAAATTCGAAGATAAAGATACGTCTGCTTTAGATTCAATCTGTCCAAAGGGGTGGTACCTACCAAGCGTCTCGGAATACCAAAAAATAGTTGATCTATATGGCAAGGAAAATTTGCTTTCTGGAAAGTCGCCAGTATATTTTGTGCCTACTGAATATACTTATTTTTCATCTACACCACATTTTGTTGACATGCTAAATTTATGGACCAAAAACGCATATTTACATTCCGGCTCCACGTCGTACGCTAATCACTTATCTGTATATTGGTCTGACAATAGTATAACGGCAAACGATTTTGGCACTAAAGATTCCGGAAATAGCATACGTTGTGTTGCTGACATAGATCTTCCGATTACGCTAACATTCTTTGCAGATAATGACGGAAAAGAAGTTTTTGATACAACTAATACGTCAAGCAAACGCGGAAAAACAATAACAATAACGCTTCCAGATGCGGCTCACGCTCCAATAAGGGAAGGCTATACGTTTATTGGCTGGTCAACCCAAGAAGATAAAACGAAACGCAACGATAGTTATTATGAGCCGGGCGAACAAGTTGTGCTTGATAGTGATTTAAATATCAAATTCTATCCGGTCTGGATAGGAACGGTTCCAAAAACTATTCTTGGCGCGAATGGTAACCTAAATTTTGTCTACGACGATAAAATCTATCGGCCGGGTCAAGAATATGTTGATAATCTAGAAAAAACAACAATCGTTGCCGTGTGTCAGTCAAACGAATATAATATTAATACACTCAAAACCTGTAAAGATACGGAACAAGTTAAAATTCTTTCAGCCAATTTTGATGATTCATTTAGGGAATATCAGCCAATATCTACAGCTTCATGGTTTAGCTCGGATGAAGAATTAGCAACGATTACTAATATTGCTAATCTCGATGCAAGCAAAGTGACAGACATGTCGGAAATGTTCTTTGATACATTCTCTTTATCGAGCTTAACGCTTCCAAATAATTTTGGTGTCAATGCAATAAATATGGATAGTTTATTTAATAGTTCAGCAGTTTCATCACTAAAGCTCCCAGAAGGGTTTGGGGTACAGGCAGAAAATATGTCGCTCATGTTTGCTGGTACCTCTCTTGAACATCTTGATCTTCCGAATAGTTTCGGCTCCAATGCAACCAGTATGTTCGGAATGTTTGCGTCGGCTAAGATCGAAGATAAGCTTCACCTCCCAGATGGTTTCGGCTCCAATGCAATCAGTATGCACGGAATGTTTACTGGTACTGAAATAGACTTTGATGACGAGGGCTTCCCGGACGGTTTCGGCTCCAAAGCGACAGGCATGTCGTATATGTTCTCTGATCATGTTACCCCAGAATCGCTAATTTTCCCCGACAATTTTGGTGCTCAAGTAACAGATATTAGTTATATGTTCTTCAATAATCATAGGTCTCTAAAAACTATAGTCTTTCCAACCGGTTTCGCATCCAATGCTAGATATATGGATGCAATATTCTCAAACACCTCCATAGAGAAAATTTATGTAGATGCAGATGATGATTGGAATAAAGATACAATATATGATTCAAGCAATATGTTTAAAAATAGTTTCGAACTTCCAAATTACAATTACAAAATTATCGATGTTCGGGCTGCTCATGTTGGAGAAAAAGATGGTGTTATGGGCTACTTTACTGATGTATGTGAATATTACGGTACCTGTCAAGAATCAAGAAACGAACAACAAGCCGTTCAAGAATTATTGAAGTCAACGCCGTCAATATTACCAACCATCACTACCGTTGAAAATAATTTAGAAGATTCAACAATTGAGCCAACTTCGACGAACGATATTAATCAGAAAACGAAGCAATCTGCTGTGCCTAAAGAGGAAAAGACCTCACCTCTAGGTGCAACCGAAGAAAATGCAAATAATTCAATTTGGGTCATTGCGGTTATCGCTTCGGCGATAAGTCTAGTATGCACTATTCTCTTTATCGTCTATCGAAGAAAAAAGGCACAAGATAGAAATTAATTAGTAGCCGCAGAAGTGCGGCTACTTACTTTTTAAAAACCGAATTAAAAGACAAATATTTGATATCAAAATAAGATTATATTAAAATCCACATAAATATCTGAAATTTGCTAAATATCCCACAGTTTTTTGTCGTCGATACCATTTTTAAATGCAAAAAAATGATTCGACTCAAGAATCTCGTCATATTTCTCGATTAAGTCATCTCTTGAGAAAATCTTTGCTGCATCTTTCGCGATATCATATCTCGAAGCATGGTTGAGCGAAAGCATTTCAAACGGCGTAGTAGTTGAACCTTCTTCGGAAAATCCGTGGGCGAAAATTGGAGAAGAAGTATAATTTCTGAGAATATTCTTGAAAGTGTCCGCGTATCCATGAAAATTAGCAATAATTGGCTTATTTTGGAAGTATTCATCAAAAACCTTCTGTGGCAATTTATTATCTGTTGTTCCGATTGCCCCATAGGAAAGCGCATTGATGCCTACGAATCGCAATTTTGCTTCTGGGATATCATTGTGAATAATATCCATAGCAAGCAGAGTCTCTCTTGTTACAATATCGCCACAAGCAGTCAGAACGACATCTGGATTTTCATTGGAAGCAAACCGGTAAATACTTGCTCCTCCATTATCAAACAAGAACTGTGCATGATATGAATCTATCCACCTCGGATTCTCATTTTTATCAAATGTTGTAAAATTTACAACATTTTCGGATTTAACCATAAATTCGAATGTTTTCTCGACAGAAACGTCATCAACAGGGAAAAGACAGTTTACTTTGTTGCTAGGAATAGAGAGAAGTGCAGAAATCAACACTGGTGATTGATGAGAGTAACCATTGTGATCTTGACGCCAACAAGTGCTCGTCGATAGTAAATTTACGGCAGGGTATTTTGGCCTCCATTCGACAGTGTCGCTTTGCTTGAAAAACTTAATTTGCTGCACGATTTGCGACATAATTACAGAGAAAAAAGCCTCATAACTAGTCATCATGGCCTGTTCGCCGTTCATAATATGACCAATCATTGCCGCAAATAGCGCATTTTCCGAAAGCATTTCGACAATTCGACCGTCTTCGCTCTCGGGAAGGTCAAACTCCTCTTTTTTCATCGCCCAGGCACGGGCTGCGACCTCAAATATCTCATCCAAGCGGTTACTTGTTGTTTCGTCAGGAGAAAACAGATAGAATCTCGGGTCTTTTTCCATTCTCTCGCGAATCAAACTGCCAAATTTTCTCGCCGGAGAAAATTTTTCACTCCCCGGTTTCTCAACTTTTTCGATCATATCGTAAACTTCTCCCCGTCAAATAATTCGTTAAATTTATAGGACTTTAACCAATTTTCCAGAATCTCAAGCTGCGAAGCATCAGATTTTGCCAGAGGTAGCGGAATCTGATGCGCGAGAAAGTTCCCGGCAATTTTCTTCCCGTCAACAAAATCTGGCCCGCCAAAGCCTTTCTCGGAACGCAAAATCAAAAATGGATGCTCAAAGCTCATGGCTTTATCGAGTGCAAACAGAAAATCCTCTTCTCTTTTGTCGAAAATCTCAATCGGCTCATAACCAAATCCACGGATTAGCTCATGTAGCTCTCTCTCACTTTTTCTACCAAGAATCGTTGGTCCAGAAATCTTATAACCATTAAGATGTAAAATCGGCAAAACCTTGCCATTTGCTGGCCCAGAAATCAGTTTCGAAAGGTTCATTGAAGCAAGAGAAGTGGCCGTTTCTATTTCGCCATCACCGAGCAAAACCGCAACGGTTTTTTCTGGATGGCCGAGTACTTGACCATATGCTGCACCAAGGGCATAGCCGAGCTCCCCACCTTCGGTAATTACGCCAGGAGTCATTGGGCTAGAATGAGACGGAAAACCGCCAGGCCAAGAGAATTTTCGACAAAACTCACTCAAATTCTTCTCCTCCAACTTACCATCGATAAATAAATTAGCATTCAAGGCTGGAAAGCCGTGCCCAGGCCCAAGGATAAAAGAAAACCCTTCGTTTTTCTCGAAAAAACTAAGCAAATTCGCAAGCGTGGCATTGATTCCGTGGCAACTCCCCCAGTGCCCCAAAAGCCTCGGCTTTATGTCGGAAAATTCGAGTTTTTTCTCGAGTAGGAAATTATCCTTAAGAAAAAGCTGAGCCACAACAAGATAATCTGCTGCACGAATACGACGTTTGATTTTTTCAATTTCGCCCACGCCTTTATACATAAGTTCATTATAATACACTTTTTTTATTTAGCCAAGAAAAACCCTCTCTAAATGAGAGGGTAGCGCTTAGTAACGTTCTAGCATTGATTCCGCCACTAGGCATATGCTTCCGTCTGGCAATTTTACGTGGTACAAAAACGTACCGTCATAAGCACGCCACTTGTCGACGCTGACGATTTCCCCAGAATCAAATAGTATACTTGTAACTTTGCTTCCGACACGAAACGTTGAGAGTTCTTTCTCTTCTTCGTCGACTTGAAGAGCATCGATATAATAATCAAGAATATCAATCACTTCTTCAATATCGTCCGTTTCTTTTACTTCTTTTGCCATTTCGCCATAAATTGTTTCAATTGTTGGTTCTGCCGCTTCTTCATTACCTGGAGCGGCAGGTGTCGTGTACTTTGTTGTTGTGCTATTTTCTACTGTTGGATCATCATTAATATCTTCTTCGTCCGCCGTCATGATAGTATCATTCTGTAATGCCGTAGTTGGTTTTTTGTGAGAAATTATGCTAATTGCAGACGGTACTAAGAACGCATCTAATAGTATCACAAAACTTAACACCACTATTTTTACTAATCTTATCATTATCCATCTCCCAAACGCCATAGCGCTGCGTTTCTTACGTCTCGCCAGACGAATTTACCCATAATGGGCAAATCTTGAAACAATTAATTATTTCAAGGTTCGCCCATTATCGGCACCTTCGAAACTAAGCCATTTAAAAGTTCTTAGGCATAAGGATCCTATGCTTCAATTATAGCACAAAAACCAGAAAAAGTCAATACAACTAATGCTTTTTGGCAAAAATTTAACTTCTTAAAGATGAAATTATGCTATAATTACCCCATGAAACTATCAGAAGAACTAATTTGGCGCGGATTTTCCGCCGAAACCACAATCAAAAACCCTGAAGATCTTGACACTCGTGCGTCAAAGAAGTTCTATTGGGGCGCCGACCCTTCCGCTGATTCTTTGACGATTGGTAATCTCGCAGCCATGATGATGTGCGCCTGCTTTGTCCGTCACGGCTACGAGCCGACTCTCCTTGTCGGTGGCGCAACTGGTCAGATTGGTGACCCAAAGGAAAACGGCGAACGTGACCTGAAAACGCTTGACGAAGTCGAACATAACAAGTCCTGTATTAAAAAACAGATTGAAAACGTCGTAAAGTCCGAAAACCTAAGAATGGTTGACAATTTTGACTGGTTCAAAGACATGAATTACCTTAGTTTTCTCCGCGAAGTTGGAAAGTCTTTCTCTATGACTCAACTTCTCGACCGCCAATTTGTCCAAAACCGCATCGGTGAAGGTGGCTCCGGAATTTCCTATGCTGAATTTTCATATACTCTGATTCAAGGCTACGATTTTCTCCATCTATACAGGGAATACGGCATCGATCTTCAACTCTGCGGTGCCGACCAAACCGGCAACTGTACTTCCGGAATTCATATGATCAAACGTCTCGAAAACGCGAAGGCCGACCTCTGGTCAACTCCGCTCGTCATTGACCCTGTAACAGGCAGAAAATTCGGCAAGTCCGAAGGAAATGCTGTCTGGCTCGCCGCTGAGGACAACGGTTCCGGCAACTTCACCCCTGTTTTCGATTTTTATCAATTCTGGCTCAACCAGCCAGACGAAGCTGTCGAATATCTCATTAAAATTTACACCATTCTCGAAAAAGAAGAAATTGAGCAGATTCTCGAAGAACATAAATCCGCTCCAGAGAAAAGAATTGCTCAAAAAGCCCTCGCAAAAGGTGTCACGGAGGTCGTCCACGGCTCAGAAAAAGCAGCCGCCGTCATACGCCTCTCTGAGACTCTCTTTGCCAAGGATGGCCTAAAAAACGTCTCAGAAGCCGATTTAGAAGCATTTTCAAAGATTTTGCCAAAAATCTCCAAAGATTTGAACCCTGTTGATGCCCTGATTGAGCTTGGTTTTGCCGAATCAAAGAAAAAAGCTCGTGAATTTCTTGCTCAAGGTGCAATCACCTTGAATGGTGAAAAAATCCAAGAAGATTCGAATCTCGAGAAGGGAATTTTGAAAAAAGGCAAAAACAAGTTTGCAATAGTTGGCTAATTGATAAAACTAAAACATATACTTATTTTCTAACTCATTATTTCGTTCTCAACAAAAACGCCATATCTTTTTATGATGAAATACGAATTCTTCTGAAAGAAATCGTCAATTCTTTAAATCTGCCCAGCCCGCATATGAGGGCATTTTCATGATTTATATATTTTTTCTTGACAAAAAACATCAATTATGAGAAAATAGCTCAAATAGCTTAGATTGCACCTTAATAAGGCTATACGAACGGGAGTCATCTTCTCCGTTCTTTTAATAAATATTGGGTTCGCCATACCCAGATCACCTCACCATCCTTATTCGCTCGACAACAATTATTCAAACAACCTGGCTGTCGTCTAGGCTGGCTGGGACGACAACTATGTGAGTTTGAAAGACTTCCTTCGTATAGCATCCCCCATCATAAACTTTCGGGTTTATGATAAATCACTTCAACGTGATATCTCCTGTCGGCATTTGTCCTGTGCCGATTTCGAGGCCCGCTGGCCCCGGCATATGGCCAGCGGCCCACCCTCTCCTCGTTCTCTGCGAGCGAGGTTTTTTCTTGACAAAAAAACAAAAGCGTGATATAATACGAGCAAGCCCTTAAAT